>NZ_JBHXNP010000101.1:0-35403 GCF_042719495.1 Streptomyces sp. NPDC058525 | reverse complement strand
GCCCGCCGGCCCCCGACCGCCGGCCCCGACCGCCGGCCCCCGACCGCCGGCCCCCGACCGCCGGCCCCGACCGCCGGCCCCCGACCGCCGGCCCCGACCGCCGGCCCCCGACCGCCGGCCACCGACCTCCGGCCACCGACCTCCGGCCACCGACCTCCGGCCACCCCCGCCCGCTCACGACAAGGCGGCGACCCTGTCCCGATACGTCCGCACGGCGGACGCGTCCCGGTACGGCTCCAGCCTCCGCTCGAAGTCCCGTACGTACTCCACCGCCCGCACCGACCGCATCTCCATCGCCTGGTGCGCCGCCTCCGCGCCCAGCGCGCAGGCCTGGTCCAGCTCTCCCAGCCCCAGCCGCGCCGTGGCCAGCACCACCCGGCAGAACAGCCGGGACCGCGCGTACGCGGGCGCCCGCAGCTGAAGAGAGCGCTCCGCGTGCTGCGCCGAGGCCCGGTACTGCTGGAGGTCCCGGTGGCAGTGCCCGAACTCGTCCGCCAGCTGCGCCTCGTCGAAGTACCTGGCCCAGTGCGGTACGTCGTCCCCCGGCCGGGCCGCGCCCAGCGCCCGCTCGGCCCGCACCAGCGAGGCCGTCGACGCCCGCACCTCGCCGAGCACCGCGTGCCCGCGCGCCTCCGCCGAGTGCAGCAGCGCCTGCACCACCGGCGGGGGACCCGAGCCGACCCCCTGCTGGGCGACGCGGGCCAGCTGCACCGCCTCCCGGCCGTGGCCCAGGTAGACCGCCTGCCGGCTCATGGTGACCAGCACGTACGAGCCGTACGGCCGGTCCCCGGCGGCCTGGGCGAGCCGCAGCGCCTGCACGAAGTACCGCTGGGCGAGACCGTGCGCGGCGATGTCGTACGAGGTCCAGCCCGCGAGCCGGGTCAGATCGGCCGCGGCCGAGAACAGCCGCCGCCCGGTGGTCTCCCCGTAGGTCCCGCGGAGCATCGGCTCGGCCTCGTGCTCCAGGTACCGCACCAGGGCCTGGCGGGCGTGCCCGCCGCCGTAGGCGTGGTCCAGGGCGCGGAACAGCTCGCTCACCGAGCGCAGGGCGGCGATGTCCCCGCCCGTCACCCGCTGCCCGGGCCCCCGGTCGATCTGCCGCTGCCGCGGCACGGTGGCCCGGCCCTGCACCGGGACCCGGGCCGCCCCTGGGTCGGCGCCCCGTGCCACCCGCTCGTCGGCCCGCCCGATCAGCCAGTCCCGGCTGGGGACGACCAGCCCGGCCGGGGTGAAGGCGATCTTCCGCAGTTCGGCGTGGGATCCGGAGTCCTTGCGCCACAGCCCGCTGGCGATGTCCACGGCCTCTTCGGGGGTGGCCGCGAACTCCAGGCCCGCGTAGACGGGAGCGCAGGCGTCCAGGCCCAGGTCCTGCGCGGAGAGCCGCCGCCCGAGGCGTCGGGTGAACACCTCGGCGATCAGCGCCGGGGTGGTTCCGCGCGGCTGCTGCCCGCGCAGCCAGCGGGTCACCGAGGTTTTGTCGTACCGCAGATCGAGACCGTGTTCCAGGCCGAGCTGGTCGACGCGGCGGGCGAGCCCGGCGTTGGAGAACCCGGCTTCCGCGATCAGCGCCGCGAGCTGCCTGTTGGGGACGCGCTGGGCAGGTCGTTCCGTCATCGGCTCCACGGTCTCCTGACGTGACGGACCGGGGTCCCGGCCCTGTGAACGGCGTGAATGTAGCGGCGAACCTCGTCCACACCGCCCTCTCTGCCCCACATTCATCCGATCGTGTGCAGAATCGGTAGGGCGCTTTACGGACCGACCCCCTCCGCCCGCGTACGCTGCGCCCATGACCCGCCGGCCCCATCGGGCGAGGACCCGGACCGGCCGCCGAAGGGCCGGCGCCGCCCGAAGCAGCTGCCGTGGCCCCCGCCGGAGCCCCCGGAGGGGCCGCCGTACCCTTGCTGAGTGCGATACGTGCACACAGCAGGTTCAACGAGGAGGCGCTGCGGTGGCTGAGCTTGGGTTTGTCCATCTGGGCTTCGGACCGGAATCCGTCGAGTACACCCGGGCCTGGGAAGAGCAGCGCCGGGTGCACGCCGCCCGCTTCGCGGACGAGATCGACGACACCTGCCTGCTGCTGGAGCACCTGCCGGTGTATACCGCCGGCCGGCGCACCGACCCCAGTGAGCGCCCGCTGGACGGCACGCCCGTCGTCGACGTGGACCGCGGCGGCAAGATCACCTGGCACGGGCCGGGCCAGCTGGTCGGCTACCCGATCATGAAGCTGCCCCGCCCGGTGGACGTGGTCGCGCACGTGCGCCGCCTGGAGGAGGCGCTGATCCGCACCGCCGCCGAGTTCGGGCTGGAGACCACCCGGGTCGAGGGCCGCAGCGGCGTCTGGGTCCTCGGGGACCCCGTCCAGGAGCGTCCCAGCATCGGCGGGCTCTCCCTCGACCTCGACCCGCGGCTGCACGACGAGGAGTTCGACGCCCGCCTGAACGGCCCCGAGTACGCCCCGTCCAACGCCGGCCAGCGCCGCGAGGACCGCAAGCTCGCCGCCATCGGCATCCGCGTCGCCAAGGGCGTCACGATGCACGGCTTCGCGATCAACGTGAACCCCGACAACACCTGGTTCGACCGGATCGTGCCCTGCGGCATCCGCGATGCCGGTGTGACCTCGCTCTCGTACGAGCTGGGCCGCGAGATCACCATCGCCGAGGTGCTGCCGGTCGTCGAACGGCACTTGAAGGAGGTACTGGAGCAGGCGGAGCTCAAGCCCCGCGAGATAGAGCCGGCCGCGGGCTAGCCGCCGGGGAATGGGTCCGGCCCCCCGCAGGTTGGCCGACGTAAGAGCGTACGAAATTACGGGCGTACCCTGGTGGGCGCCCGAACAATCGAAGTCACAGGGAGCCGGTCGTGTCCGCAGTCGCACCCGACGGACGCAAGATGCTGCGCCTGGAGGTCCGGAACAGCCAGACCCCCATCGAGCGCAAGCCCGAGTGGATCAAGACCCGGGCGAAGATGGGTCCCGAGTACACCAAGATGCAGGCCCTGGTGAAGGGCGAAGGACTGCACACGGTGTGCCAGGAAGCCGGTTGTCCGAACATCTACGAATGCTGGGAGGACCGGGAGGCCACCTTCCTCATCGGTGGCGACCAGTGCACCCGGCGCTGTGACTTCTGCCAGATCGACACGGGCAAGCCCGAGGCGCTGGACCGGGACGAGCCCCGCCGTGTCGGCGAGTCCGTGGTCACGATGGACCTGAACTACGCCACCATCACCGGCGTCGCCCGCGACGACCTGCCGGACGGCGGTGCCTGGCTGTACGCGGAGACCGTGCGCCAGATCCACCAGCAGACGGCGGGCCGCGAGAGCGGGCACACCAAGGTCGAGCTGCTGGCCCCCGACTTCAACGCGGTACCGGAGCTGCTGGAGGAGGTCTTCGCCTCCCGCCCCGAGGTCTTCGCGCACAACGTCGAGACGGTCCCGCGGATCTTCAAGCGGATCCGCCCCGGCTTCCGCTACGAGCGCTCGCTCGAGGTGATCACGAAGGCGCGCGCCTACGGCCTGGTCACCAAGTCGAACCTGATTCTCGGCATGGGCGAGGAGCGCGAGGAGGTCTCGCAGGCCCTGAAGGACCTGCACGAGGCCGGCTGCGAGCTCATCACCATCACCCAGTACCTGCGGCCCTCGCCGCGGCACCACCCCGTGGAGCGCTGGGTGAAGCCGGCCGAGTTCGTGGAGCTGGCGAAGGAGGCCGAGGAGATCGGCTTCTCCGGCGTGATGTCGGGCCCGCTGGTCCGTTCGTCGTACCGGGCGGGACGTCTGTACACCCAGGCGATGGAGAAGCGCGCGGCGAACGTGTGAACTCGCGCACAAAATCTTACTAGGCAGTAACCCCGCATCGGCGCGGCCCCTAGGCTCTTCCGCAGGAAGAGTTCTGGTGGGCCGCGTCAATGTTTCGAAAACGTTTGACCAGCTGGCCATGCGCTGGTAACACCAATCAGTGACGATGGGTCCACGCACCGCACACACCGCACACACCGTACGCATACGTGAGCACCGTGAAAGGGATCGACATCATGCAGGCCGCGCCCGTACGCGCCATTGCCATCCCGACTCTCTCCGACGCCTTCCGCGGCATCGAGTCGCTGCTCATGAGCGGCGCCCGGCGCAACGCCTGGACGGCGGTCCTGGAGGACCGCCGCAGGGCCAAGGACCGGGTCGAAACCGAACACGTACTTGAGGCCGCGGCGACCCGGACCCCTCAGGCCACGTAAACTTCGCCTTATGGCGAGGAAGTCAAACGCAGAGACTGCTGCGAACCCCGGGCGACTGAAGCAGATCGCCCTGACGTATAAGATGACGCGCAAGGCCGACCCGAAGGTCGGTCTGATCGTCGCGGGCGTGGGAATCGTCACCTTCGGTGTCTTTCTTGCGATCGGCTTCCTGATCGGCCACGAGATCTACCTGGGCATCCTGGGCTTCCTCGTGGCGTTCCTCGCGATGGCGATCGTCTTCGGACGACGGGCCGAGCGGGCTGCCTTCGGGCAGATGGAAGGACAGCCGGGCGCGGCCGCGGCCGTACTGGACAACGTGGGCCGGGGCTGGACGACCACCCCCGCCGTCGCGATGAACCGGCAGCAGGACATCGTCCACCGGGCCGTCGGCAAGGCCGGCGTCGTGCTGATCGCGGAGGGCAACCCGAACCGGGTGAAGCCGCTGCTCGCGAACGAGAAGAAGAAGCTGGCCCGGATCATGCCGGACGTGCCGGTGCACGACTTCATCGTGGGCACGGGCGAGGGCGAGGTGCCGCTCAAGAAGGTGCGCACCACCCTGCTCAAGCTGCCGCGCGTACTGTCCGGCCCGCAGATCACCGCGGTCAATGACAAGCTGCGCGCCATGGGCGACCTGATGTCCAACATGCCGCTGCCGAAGGGTCCGATGCCCAAGGGCATGCGGATGCCGCGCGGCGGGAAGATGCGCTGACCCGCTGAGCTGATTTTCGTATACGAAACTGGGGCGCCCCCCGAGCCGGCCGACGGCTCGGGGGGGCGCCCCTGTTCGCTGGGCGGTCCCGTCAGATGCGGACCTGGACGGCGCGCGCCAGCCGGTCGTGCAGGCCGCGGCCGTCCCGGTCCCAGATCAGCGCCGGGATGACCAGGGCCAGCAGCAGCGTGCGCAGCAGCACGCGGCCGACGCCGAGGCGGCCGCCGTCCTCCGCGATCACCCGAAGGCCCACGATCCGCTTGCCGGGAGTGAAGCCCACGGTGCCGACCGTCAGGATGCTCAGGGCCACGAAGAGACCGAGCGTCCAGTTGCCCGCCGCGGCCAGGTTGCCGCCGGTGATCAGCCCGTACGCGATCAGCTGGCAGCCGACCCAGTCGATGAGGACGGCTCCGAGCCGCCGGCCGAACCGCGCCACCGAGCCGGGCCCCTGCCGGGGCAGGCCGAGCCGCTGGCCCGGGTAGCCGAAGTCGACGCCCATCTCCTCCGCGGCCGCGCGAGGGCCGGAGAGCCACGATCCGATTGCTTGCCTGTTGTCCACCCGAACACGGTACCGGTGCGGCCTCACGCCCCTCGGGCGGGACCCTGGTTAACTTGTGCGAAACAAATGGGTCATGCTTGAGAAATCCCGTCTGCTTATGGTCGGGTCAGCGTGCGGCACCGCACTGACGCACCACGAGCTATAAAGCCCGCCCTGCCCCGGGGCCGGGAGTAGGAGGAGTTGGATGTTCCAGAACGCCGACGAAGTGAAGCAGTACATCGAGGAGAACGACGTCAAGTTCGTCGACGTCCGCTTCTGCGACCTGCCTGGTGTGATGCAGCACTTCACCATCCCGGCGCGGGCGTTCGACCCGGCGGAGGAGCTCGCCTTCGACGGCTCCTCGATCCGCGGCTTCCAGGCCATCCACGAGTCCGACATGGCGCTGCGTGCCGACATCACCACCGCGCGTCTGGACCCGTTCCGCCGTGACAAGACGCTGAACATCAACTTCTTCATCCACGACCCGATCACGGGCGAGGCTTACAGCCGCGACCCGCGCAACATCGCGAAGAAGGCCGAGGCCTACCTCGCCTCCACCGGCATCGCCGACACCGCGTTCTTCGGCCCCGAGGCCGAGTTCTACGTGTTCGACAGCGTGCGCTTCGCGACCTCCGCGAACGAGGGCTTCTACCACATCGACTCCGAGGCCGGCGCCTGGAACACCGGTTCGGAGGAGAACAACCGCGGCTACAAGGTCCGCTACAAGGGCGGCTACTTCCCGGTCGCCCCGGTCGACCACTTCGCCGACCTGCGCGCCGAGATCTCCCTCGAGCTGGACGCCCAGGGCCTCCAGGTCGAGCGCCAGCACCACGAGGTCGGCACCGGCGGCCAGGCCGAGATCAACTACAAGTTCAACACGCTGCTGGCCGCGGCCGACGACCTGATGCTCTTCAAGTACATCGTGAAGAACGTCGCGTGGAAGAACGGCAAGACCGCGACCTTCATGCCGAAGCCGATCTTCGGCGACAACGGCTCGGGCATGCACGTGCACCAGTCGCTGTGGGCCAACGGCGACCCGCTGTTCTACGACGAGGCCGGATACGCGGGCCTGTCGGACACCGCGCGCTACTACATCGGCGGCATCCTCAAGCACGCCCCGTCGCTGCTGGCCTTCACCAACCCGACGGTGAACTCCTACCACCGCCTGGTGCCGGGCTTCGAGGCGCCGGTCAACATGGTGTACTCGCAGCGCAACCGCTCCGCCGCCATGCGCATCCCGATCACGGGCTCGAACCCGAAGGCCAAGCGCGTCGAGTTCCGCGCGCCGGACCCGTCCTCGAACCCGTACCTCGCCTTCTCGGCGCTGCTCCTCGCGGGCCTCGACGGCATCAAGAACAAGATCGAGCCGATGGAGCCGATCGACAAGGACCTCTACGAGCTCTCCCCGGACGAGCACGCGAGCGTCCCGCAGGTCCCGACCAGCCTCGAGGACGTCCTCAAGGCCCTGGAGGCCGACCACGAGTACCTCCTGGCCGGCGGTGTCTTCACCCCGGACCTGATCGAGACCTGGATCGACTACAAGCGCACGCACGAGATCGCCCCGATCGCGCAGCGTCCGCACCCCCACGAGTTCGAGCTCTACTTCGACCTCTAAGAGGCAGCGTCGGGCGAGCGTGCCGAGGCCCGGAAGCGATCTGTGTCCGGTAGGAACCCACAGCCGCTCCACTCACGCGCCGCCATCGGCATGAAATGAGGGCCGCTACCCGCGATCTGGGTAGCGGCCCTCGTCCGTCTGTCTTCCCGTTCTCGCGGCGGGGGCCGTCGGCTCGGGGACGCGCCAGGTGATCCGGAACCGCTGGTCCGGTGGCAGCCCTGGCCGGCCCACCGACTGGATCTCCTTGATCAGATAGCCGAAGACCTGGAGGTGGGCCTCCTCGGACAGCTCGTGCCAGGTGTCCGGCGTCGCCGTCATGACCTCCCGCATCAGCGAGGCGTCGGACTCGGCGCGCAGCATACGGATGCGTTCCTCCCGGTCCATGGCGCTGTCGGCGTGCATGGCGCCGATCGAGCGCTGAAGAAGGTTCGGCTCCACTCCCAGGCGCCGCAGGATCTGGTCGCAGCCGTAGTGGAAGACGGTGTGCCCGTCGATCATCGTCCGGTCCGGGTCGTGGTAACCGAAGGGGCTGCCCTCCGCGGCGCCGACATAGTCGCCCTTCAGGGTGCGCAGAAGGGCGCGCAGCGCGAGCTCGGCGCCGTGCTCCTCGATCAGGCGGACACCGACCTGCACCCACTGGTCCTCCGTGATCATGGGCTCGTGCGGGACCGCGAGCGAAGGATCGATTTCGATGGCGCTGAACGGGTTGATGAGCACGCCGAGGACCGCTTCTGGGCTCCACTGGCCGTCGGCCGGTCCCCACCCCTGTGACAGGGCCAGCTCCTGGGCCGACTTCATGCCACCCGATTCCCCCTCCCGTACCGCGCGCCACAGCGGCAGGAACCGCGCAACCTCGGCGGCCGGCTCCCGGGGCGGATCGACGCAGGCGGCAGCGAGCACCGCCACGATCGACCGCACGGTCTCCCAGCGCGGGACGGTCAGGCCCTTGAGGGTGGTCCGGACCCCCTCGTGACTGATGGCCCCCGGATGGTCGCCCTCTTCGACCAGCTTGCTCACCTTCCGCATACCGGGGCTGCCGGCCGCCCGGTGCAGTTCTCGCAGCGCGCGCGCCAGCTCCAGGCGGGCACCGCCTGGTGGGAGGAGTGTGTCGATGGTCATGGAACCCCCGGTGTGTCAGATAGCGCCAGAGCCTAAAAGGCGCAGGCGGGGTGGCCCATGTCAGATTTCGCCAACTTTCCTGGGCAGGGTGCCAGACGACGACAAGCGGTCGGACACGGCCCGGAGCATGGAGTCAGCGCCGTGAGCGGATCGGCGCACATTCCAAGGAGTTGCCCGCCGTGCACATACCCGACTACGCCCGCGCCACGATCCGGGCGGCGCTGCCCACCCTCCCCACCGCCCGGCACGTGGGAGCGGTGGACTGCTGCCTCTGCGACGAGCCCTTCGGAGACCGGTTGCCGGTACCGCTCGGTCCGACTCCCGAGTCGGGGTTGTTCGCCTGTCACCCCTGTCTCGCCCGGCTCGTGGCCCGGGCGCGGCGGACCCGGGACGCCGCACTGACCCAGGACGCCGAGCAGGCCCGGGCGGAGTCCGCGGCCTGGCTGCCGGTGCGGGAGAGCCACCTCGCTCGGCTCGATGGTGTGCGACAGGCCGCGGAGGGCGTGGCCCGGCTGGCCGGGGAAGATGACACCGAGCCGCTGCAGGCCGCATGGCTGCTGGTGTCGCTGGAATCGGCGTACGCCTGGATCCCGGACGCGCCGGAACCGCCGGCCTCCGTGGACCGGGAGGTCCCCGAGCTGAGGGACGCGGCGTTCCAGCTCGACCTGGCCATGATCTCGGCTCGGGATGCGGTGGTGGAGCGGCTCGCGTATTACGTGATCAACGAGGCGCAGCCTGCAGAACCGGATATGTGCGAGGAGTTCGCATGCCCGGACGGCTGCTCTGGCCGTCATGACTCCTCGCACATTGATTGCGGTCCGGACGCCATCTACGAGGACCTGGCGAGGCACGACGTCATCGTCAGGCAACCGGAGCCCGAACCGACGCGGCCCCGGCCCGCGGCTCCGCCGGCCGGGACCGGTCAGGGGCGTCCGCCGCTCCCGGACATCGAGGAGAACGCTCCCGCCGTCCTGGCGCATTTCGGAATCGACGCGGACGACACGGAGCTCTTGGTGAGCGCGGCGGCGGTCGGCCTGGTCGCCGTGGCGGAGTTCGTCCGGCACGTCGACGACAGGGTCTGGTTCACCGAGGAGGTGATCCGCGAGCAGGGCTGGCGCGCTGGGTTGTTGCACCGGGCGATGTCCGCCGCGTTCGGGGCTCCCTGCCACTTCGGGATGCCGGGCTGGCCGGATGTCGTCGCCCGGGCGGTGGAACGTCTCGGCGTACTGGACCGGTCGGAGGCTCCCGAGGCGCTGGCCGATCTTGCGGCCGTGGGGCCCGCGTTGCTGGAAGCCCCCGACCGGCTGGGTGCGAACGCCCTCGAGTGGTTGTGCCGTCACGGGGTGTTCGCGCCATGAAGTGGGACGAAGTGACCCTTGCCGTCCTGGCGGCTTTCGGTTGCCTCACGTTGCTCCTGACGCAGGTGGGCGAGGTGTTGTCCAGGCTGCCCCAGATCATTCGCGCCTGGCGGCAGGTACGGCAGGAGCTGAGCGGCGGCGCCACTGATCCCGGTCGCCGCCCGTCCGTGGAGCCCGGCGGGCTGCATCGGGGTGAGGGCGCGTCCGATGGCTCGTGAGTGCATCGTGCCTGGTGAGAGGCGTGTGGAGGGCGTTCGCTTTGACAGGGCGGCGGGGGCGGGCGAGGGTTGAAATGTCCTAAAGGCTGGATAAGCGAGACACGTTCGGAGGTGCATGGAAATGCGCCGTAGGATCGTTGCGGCAGCCATGGCGGGCGCCGCGGGAGTCGCGATGGGCCTGCTGCCCGTCGCCAGCGCCTCGGCTTCGGCCGTCACCAGTGGCGGCGGGGGCGGGAACGGCGGCTACGACTGCTACCGGTACCCCTCGAACCGTTCCGACGCCCGGTGGGACTACTGCTGCGACCGTGACTGGCGCGACCGGCCGAGCTGGTGCTGGGACCGGGGCGGGGTCGGCGGATACAACGACAACTGGCGCGACAGCAACTGGCGCGATGCCCACTGGTACGACGCCAACTGGAACGACTCCGGCCGGGGCGGCAACGGCGACTGGGACTGGGGCAACGGCCGGGGCGGCAACGGTGACTGGGGCAACCACGACTGGGGCAACGGTCGCGGTGGCAACGGTGACTGGGGCGGCGGCGGGGGCGGCAACAACGACTGGGGCAACGGTCGCGGTGGCAACGGTGACTGGGGCGGCGGCGGGGGCGGCAACGGTGACTGGGGTAACGGCGGCGGGGGCGGCGGCAACGGTGACTGGGGTGGCGGTGGCGGCGGCGGTAATGGCGACTGGGGTGGGGGCGGTGGCGGCGGTAATGGCGACTGGGGTGGGGGCGGTGGCGGCGGCAACGGTGACTGGGGTGGCGGCGGTGGCGGTAACGGCGGTGGGGGCGGCGGTGGCGGCTGGGGTGGCGGCCGCTGACCGAGACGGCTGAGGCGACTGAGGCCCGCGGGCCCCGGGCCGCGGGCCCGAGCCGGTGCCCTTGTTCCGCTGAGCTCAGCGGAACAAGGGCATCGCGCCCGTGAGGTCGCGCAGGCAGCGGACCGCGAGTTCGGTGGGGGAGCCGGGCCCCGAGACCGGGGCGTCCGTGGTCGACCACAGCTCCAGCGAGATCCGGATCGCGTCCGTCGCCGCCGCGGCGAGCAGACGGACGTCCAGCAGGTCCGCGTCCGGGCCGGCCAGCCGGGCGACCACCGGGACCAGGCGCTCCTCGGAGTCCTGGTTCACGCGGTACCAGACGGCCCGCAGGGCCTCGTCGTCGGCGGCCGCGCGCAGCAGCCCGCGGGTCACCTCCAGACCCTCCTCGACCGCCTGGGGCTCGCTCAGTGTCCGCCTGACGGCGCGCTCCAGGGCTTCGGCGAGCGGTGTGCCGGGGTCCTCTTCGGCGAGCAGGGCGCGCCAGGCGTCGCCGCCGACCGCGAGCAGCGGGCCCACCGCCTCCTGCTTGTTGCGGAAATAGCGGTAGAACGTACGCAGCGCCACGCCCGCGCGGTGCGCGATGTCCTCGGCGGTGGTGCCGTCGGGGCCGTGCTCGGCGAAGAGTTCGCAGGCCGCGCGGGCTATGTCGAGCTGGGTGGCGGCCTTGCGGCGCTCGGTCAGCGACTGGGCTCCGGGGCCGGCCTGGGGAGAGTACGGACGAGGGGATCTCACGCAGTGAAGCGTACCTCTCGGAAGCAAGCTTGATTGCATGCTTTGACACTCTGGCAAAACGTGTCATCACTCCGTACGCTCGCCCCATGAACCGTTACGAAGGACGTCGCGTCCTCATCACCGGCGGCGGCTCCGGCATCGGCCAGGCCACCGTCCACCGGATCCTCGCCGAGGGCGGCCGGGTCCACACGGTCGACGTCAGCGAGGCCGGACTCAAGGTCACCGCCGACCGGGCCGCGGCCGAGGGCCACCAGGACCGCCTCACCACCGCCCTGCTGGACATATCCGACGAGAACGCGGTCAAGGAGGGCGTGGCCGCCGCCGTCGACGCCCTAGGCGGGATCGACGTACTCGTCAATGCCGCCGGGATCCTGCGCTCCGCGCACACCCACCAGACCACGCTGGACCTGTGGAACCAGGTCATCGGCGTCAACCTGACCGGCACCTTCCTGATGATCCGCGAGTCGCTCCCGGCGCTGCTGGCGGGCGACCAGCCGGTGGTGGTCAACTTCAGCTCCACCTCGGCGTCCTTCGCCCACCCCTACATGTCCGCCTACGCGGCCAGCAAGGGCGGCATCCAGTCCATGACCCACGCACTGGCCGCCGAATACAGCAAGCAGGGCCTGCGCTTCGTGTCCGTCGCGCCCGGCTCCATCGAGAGCGGCATGACCACCGGCAACGGCCCCGGCCTGCCCGAGGACACCGACTGGTCCCTCTTCGCCAAGCTCGCCCCGGCCCTCGGCCAGGGGTTCGCCGGCCCGCAGACCGTGGCGGGCGTCGTCGCGATGCTCGGCTCCGAGGACGGCGCGTTCATCACCGGTACGGAGATCCGCATCGACGGCGGTACGCACTACTAGGCGCAGCGCCCCACCGGGCGTCAGCCCCTGAAGCGGTCCCAGAGCCGGGGGAAGCGCTCCGCGAGCACGGCTTCGTTCTCGAAGTCCAGCGCGGTGCCCTCCGGCTCTGCCGGTTGCAGCGGGACGCCGAGGTCCGGCGCCACCGAACCGGTCAGCTGCTCGTAGGCCTCGTCGGCCGCGTACCCCAGCTCCTCGCCGTCGCCGTCGATCTCCTCGTCGAATTCGCCCAGGAGCTCCGCGAGCTGGTCCGGGTCGTGCACCCCGCCCTCGAAGACCTCCCGGCCCTGGCCGATCAGCCAGCAGCGGAAGTAGTCGAACGCGTCGTCGCTCGCCCCGTCGAGCAGCACCCAGGCCGCGCCCCACAGGTCCCAGGTGTACGCCCGGTTGTACCGCGACTCGAAGTGCCGGGCGAAGTCCAGGACGGAGTCGGGGTCGAGCTGGGCCAGCCGCTCCACGAGCAGCTCGGCGTGTTCCTCGGGGTCGCCGTCGGCGGCCTCGCGGGTACGGTCGACGATCTCCCAGAACTCCGTCTCGTCCATCACCGCTCCAGCATCACGGGTCCGCCCCCGCGCCGCCACCGCGCGTACGGCGAAAGGCCGGTGTCCGACCCCTTCGCGGGGCCGGGCACCGGCCTTTCACACTCGGTCACTCGGCTCAGAGGCCGTAGCGCTCCCGGGCCTCCTTGACGGAGGACGCCGGTACCTCGCCGCGGCGGGCGAGCTGGGCCAGCGCGGCCACCACGATCGACTGGGCGTCGACACCGAAGTGGCGGCGGGCGCCCTCGCGGGTGTCGGACAGGCCGAAGCCGTCCGTGCCCAGCGAGGTGTAGTCCTGCTCCACCCACTGGCTGATCTGGTCCGGGACCTGGCGCATCCAGTCGGAGACGGCGAGCACCGGGCCGGTGACGCCCTCCAGCGCGCGGGTGACGTACGGGGTGCGCAGCTCGCCGCGCAGCAGCGCCTCGTCGCACTCCAGCGCGTCGCGCCGCAGCTCTCCCCAGGAGGTGGCGGACCAGACGTCGGCGGCCACGTTCCAGTCGGCGGCGAGGAGCTTCTGCGCCTCCAGGATCCAGTGGATCGCCGTACCGGAGGCCATCAGCTGGACCTTGGGGGCGTCCGCGGCCGGGGCCGCCTCCGCCAGGTCCGCCGCCGTGTTGAAGCGGTAGAGGCCCTTGAGGATGCCCTCTTCCACGCCCTCGGGCATGGCCGGCTGCACCTTCGGCTCGTTGTAGACCGTCAGGTAGTAGAAGACGTCTTCCGGCTTCTCGCCGTACATCCGGCGCAGACCGTCCTTGACGATCACCGCGATCTCGTACGCGAAGGCCGGGTCGTAGTTGAGCGACGCCGGGTTCGTGGACGCGATCAGGTGCGAGTGGCCGTCCGCGTGCTGGAGGCCCTCACCGGTCAGGGTGGTGCGGCCGGCGGTGGCGCCGACGATGAAGCCCTTGCCGAGCTGGTCGGCGAGCTGCCACATCTGGTCGGCGGTGCGCTGCCAGCCGAACATC
Source organism: Streptomyces sp. NPDC058525 (assembly GCF_042719495.1). Classification (NCBI taxonomy): domain Bacteria; kingdom Bacillati; phylum Actinomycetota; class Actinomycetes; order Kitasatosporales; family Streptomycetaceae; genus Streptomyces; species Streptomyces sp. NPDC058525. The sequence continues at coordinate 21,716 of NZ_JBHXNP010000101.1, read as the reverse complement.
GAGTAGAAGATGTAGAACGGGATCATCGGCTCGCCGTGCGTCGCGTACGACGTGCAGGCGGCGATGAAGTCGGCCATGGCGCCGGCCTCGGTGATCCCCTCGTTGAGGATCTGGCCGTCCTTGGCTTCCTTGTAGTACATGAGCTGGTCGCGGTCGACCGGCTCGTACGTCTGGCCCAGCGGCGAGTAGATGCCGGCCGACGGGAAGAGGGACTCCATACCGAAGGTGCGGGCCTCGTCGGGGACGATCGGCACCCAGCGCTTGCCGGTCTCCTTGTCCCGCATCAGGTCCTTGACGAGCCGGACGAAGGCCATGGTGGTGGCCATCTCCTGCTTGCCGGAGCCCTTGAGGAGCGGGGCGAAGGAACGGTCGGCCGGAGCCGGCAGAGCGACCTGCTTGACCTTGCGGGCCGGGGCCGGGCCGCCGAGGGCCGCGCGGCGCTCGTTCAGGTACTGGACCTCGGGGCTGTTCGCGCCCGGGTGGCCGTAGGGGACGACGCCGTCGGCGAAGGCGCTGTCCGGGATCGGGAGGCCAAGGAGGTCGCGCATGTCCTTGAACTCGTCGATCGTCAGCTTCTTCATCTGGTGGTTCGCGTTCTTCGACTCGAACCCGGCACCCAGCGTGTAGCCCTTGACGGTCTGCGCGAGGATGACCGTCGGCGCGCCCTTGTGCTCCAGGGCGGCCTTGTACGCGGCGTACACCTTGCGGGGCTCGTGGCCGCCGCGGGAGCTGTGGAAGCACTCGGCGATCTTCGCGTCGGAGAGCACGCCGGCCAGCTGCACGAGCTCGGCGTTGGCGCCGAAGAAGTGCTGGCGGATGTAGGCCACGTCGCGGGTCGCGTACGTCTGGAACTGCGCGTCGGGTACCTCGCGCAGGCGGCGTACGAGGGCGCCCGTGGTGTCGAGCTGGAACAGCTCGTCCCAGGCGGAGCCCCACAGCGACTTGATGACGTTCCAGCCGGCGCCGCGGAACTGGGCCTCCAGCTCCTGGACCACGCGGAAGTTGGCGCGGACCGGACCGTCGAGGCGCTGCAGGTTGCAGTTGATGACGAAGGTCAGGTTGTCGAGCTGCTCGCGGGAGGCGAGGGCCAGGGCGGCGGTCGACTCGGGCTCGTCCATCTCGCCGTCGCCCAGGAAGGCCCAGACGTGCGAGTTGGCGGTGTCCTTGATGCTGCGGTTCTGCAGGTAGCGGTTGAAGCGCGCCTGGTAGATCGCGGACAGCGGGCCGAGGCCCATGGACACCGTCGGGAACTCCCACAGCCACGGCAGGCGCCGCGGGTGCGGGTAGGACGGCAGGCCGTTGCCGCCGGACTCCTGGCGGAAGTTGTCGAGCTGCTGCTCGGAGATCCGGCCGTCGAGGAAGGCGCGGGCGTAGATGCCGGGGGAGGCGTGGCCCTGGATGTAGAGCTGGTCGCCCGATCCGTCGGCCTCCTTCCCGCGGAAGAAGTGCTGGAAGCCGGTCTCGTACAGCCACGCGGCGGAGGCGAAGGTGGCGATGTGGCCGCCGACGCCGTACTTGGAGCCGCGGGTCACCATGGCGGCCGCGTTCCAGCGGTTCCAGGCGGTGATCTTGGCTTCCATCTCCTCGTCGCCCGGGAACTCGGGCTCGGCGGAGGTGGGGATGGTGTTGACATAGTCCGTCTCCAGCAGCTTCGGCAGGGCGAGGCCGGCGGCCTCGGCGTGCTGGAGGGTGCGGCGGAGCAGGTATTCGGCGCGGCGCGTACCGGCGGCCTGTGCGACGGCGTCGAGTGAGGCCGCCCATTCGGCGGTCTCTTCGGTGTCGCGGTCCGGGAGCTGGTCGAGCTCGCTCGGAAGCTTTCCTACGGGGTCGGACATCGGTGTGCGCCGCCTTCCGGACAAAGGAGAGGTGGTGAAAAAATCCCTGACGGGCAGGACAGGGTCGTTGGGCCTGGTTGAGGCCCGCCGACGACTGTAAATCGCTGATCGATGATCGATCAAATAAAAGTGACAAAGAAACGTCCATCTGACAAAAGTCGGCACCGCGTGCCAGAAGAAAAGGCACCCGGTGCCGGTCAGACAGGGGCAATACGGGCAGATCACGCCCTCGGGGCGCACCCCAGCACATGCCGCTTCACGAGCAGCCCGATGTCCGGATCCTGACTGCGGAACGCCTCGACGAGGGCTTCGTGCTCCTCCGCGTAGGACTTCTGGACGGTCCCCAGCCAGCGGATGGACAGGGCCGTGAACACCTCGATGCCCAGGCTCTCCCAGGTGTGCAGCAGCACGCTGTTCCCGGCCGCCCGCACCAGCTCCCGGTGGAACCCCACCGTGTGCCGCACCTGCGCCGTCCCGTCCTCGGTCCGGTCGGCCTCCCACAGCGCGGCGACGTGCGGCTCCAGCGCCGAGCAGTCCGCCGCCAGCCGCGGCGCGGCCAGCTCGGCCGCGATCTGCTCCAGACCGGCCCGGACCGGGTAGATCTCCTCCAGGTCCGCCGCGGACAGGTTCCGTACGCGCACGCCCTTGTTCGGAGCCGACTCGATCAGCCGCAGCGTCTCCAGCTCGCGCAGCGCCTCGCGCACGGGCGTCTGGCTGACCTCCAGCTCCACGGCGATCCGACGCTCGACGATCCGCTCGCCGGGCTTCCAGCGCCCGCTGACGATCCCCTCCACGATGTGCTCGCGGATCTGCTCGCGCAGCGAGTGCACGACGGGTGGGGTGATCATCCGGGCTTCATCTCCTGTGGGGGCATGCAGAGCTCTGATGCGTAGACAATACGGCGCAGTAGCCCGGCGCGAAGCGTTCGCGGTCAGGGACGCAGGGTGAGGCTGGTTACAAGCACCGCCTACGCGGCCACCAGGCTCTGGATCAGGGCGCTCAGGGCCGGGGCGTGGGCCGGGTGCCGGGCGATGAGCTCGGCGATCTCGGAGATGACGCGGTGGCGGGCGGTGGGTTCGGTGGGAGGCCAGTCCACGTCTCCGGGAGGGAGACCAGCACCGGCCAGGATGCCGGCGGCGCCGAGGTGGGCCGTCGCGCTGAACGGGTCCCCGTGGGCGGCGAACTCCAGTAGGGCGATGGCCTGCAGGAGGTAGGGGTCGGCCTCGGGCTCGGCGAGGAGCCGCCGGATCCTGCCGTCCAGGGCGGGGCGCTCTTCGACGTACCGGTAGGCGTGGGGGACTCCGTCCGCGCGGGCCAGGGTGACCAGTGCGTGGTGCACGGCGGAGTCGGTCGCCTCGGTGTTGGATCCGAGCAGTGCGAGGGCTTGGTCGTGCAGGAGCGCCCCCGCGTTGGCGGTGAGGTAGGCCTGGGACTCCTCCCATGTGGACAGACTCATCCAGGTACGGAGGAGTTCGGCGGTGAGGTGCGGGCGGAAGGCGCTGTCCGGGCCGTCGGCCACTGCCTCGCGTGCGAGCAGCAGGTGGGCTTCGGCGACCGGGCTGGCCAGGGTGAGCTCCTCCAAGGCGGCCGAGGTGTCGGCCGAGCCGAGGTCTTCGGCGTGCTCGTCCCAGAAGGTGCGGGAGTCCGCCCAGGTGGGGCGGTTGATCCACTCGACGGCCAGTTCGATCGCGGCCGGGGGGAGCGCAAGCCAGGACGGGGGCTCCTCCCCGGTCGTCTCGCGCCAGAAGGTGCTGATGCGTGATGCGCTCGCGGCGTCGGCCTGGCGGAGAGCGCGGAGCAGCTGCCGCGCCTGGAATGCGGTCGGATCCGGGCTCCCTGTCCGCGCCGGACCCTGGGCCAGGGTGACGAGGGAGCGCAGGCCGGCGGCGGGGTCCGTCTGGGTGACCTCGAGCTCGGCGCGCCGCAGCGCCAGGTAGCGGACCGCCTCCGGATGCGCGGCCAGGGCCTGCGCGGCCTCGGCATAGCCCGCGAGGGCGTCCTGCATCGTGGCTATGAACGTGAGGTTGTTGAGGGAACCGGCGAGGTTGGGGAGGTAGGCGACCGGGTTGGCGTTGGCGAGCGCCCGGTAGAGGGCGGCGGCTTCGGCGTGGGTGGCCCGTGCGCTCTGCCGGTCTCCGGTCTCCGCTTGGGCGGCAGCGAGGTTGTTGAGGGACGTGGCGAGGTCGGGGCGGTAGGCAGCCGGGTTGGCGTCGGCCAGCGTCCGGTAGATGCGGGTGGCTTCGGTGATGGTGTCCAGTGCGCCCTGCCGGTCCCCCGTCTGCCCTTGGGCGTTGGACAGGTTGTTGAGGGACATGGCGAGGGTGGGCAAGTAGGCGGCCGGGTTGGCGTTGGCGAGCATCCGGTAGATGCGGGTGGCTTCGGTGATGGTGTCCAGCGCGCCCTGCCGGTCCCCGGTCTCGCCTTGGGCGGTGGCGAGGTTGTTGAGGGTGCCGGCGAGGTAGGGGAGGTAGGCGGCCGGGTTGGCGTCGGCGAGCGTCTGGTAGATGCGGGTGGCTTCGGTGATCGTGTCCAGTGAGCCCTGCCAGTCCCCGGTCTCGCCCTGGGCGTTGCCGAGGTTGCTGAGGGTGCCCGCGAGGTCGGGGAGGTAGGCGGCCGGACTGGCGTCGGCGAGCGGCCGGTAGAGGGCGGCGGCTTCGGTGATGGTGTTCAGCGCGCCCTGCCGGTCCCCGACGTCGATCTGTGCGGTGGCCAGGTTGTTCAGGACGCCGGCGAGGTCGGGCAGGTAGGCGGCAGGATTGCTGTCGGCCAGCTCTCGGCGGAGAGCGGTGGCTTCGGTGACGGCGTCCAGCGCGCCCTGCCGGTCTCCGAAATTGCCCTGGGCGTTGGCCAGGTTGTTCAGGGACATGGCGAGGTCGGGGAGATAGGCGGCCCGGCTGGTCTCGACGAGCGTCCGGTAGATGCGGGTGGCTTCGGTGATGGCGTCCAGCGCGCCGCGCCGGTCCCCGGTCTCGCCCTGGGCGTTGCCGAGGTTGTTGAGTGTGCCCGCGAGGTCGGGGAGGTAGGCGGCCGGACTGGCGTCGGCGAGCGCCCGGCTGATGCGGGTGGCTTCGGTGATGGTGTCCAGCGCGCCCTGCCGGTCCCCGGTGTCGCCCTGGGCGGTGGCCAGGTTGTTGAGGACGCTGGCGAGGTCGGGGAGGTAGACGTCCGGGTTCTCGTCGGCCAGCTCTCGGCGGAGAGCAGCGGCTTCGGTGATGGTGTCCAACGCGCCCTGCCGGTCCCCGGTCTGACTTTGGGCATTGGAAAGGTTGTTGAGTGAGGTGGCGAGGTTGGGTCGGTAGCCGACCGGGTTGGCGTCGGCGAGCGCCCGGTAGATGCGGGTGGCTTCGGTGATGGTGTCCAGCGCGCCCTGCCGGTCCCCGGTCTGGCCTTGGGCAGTGGCGAGGTTGTTGAGGGACATTGCGAGGTTGGGGAGGTAGGCGCCCGGGTTGGTGTCGGAGAGCGCCTGATAGATGCGGGTGGCTTCCGTGACGGTGGCCAGCGCGCCGCGCCGGTCCCCGGTGTCGCCCTGGGCGGTGGCGAGGTTGTTGAGTGTGCCGGCGAGGTCGGGCAGGTATGCGGAGGGATTGGCTTCGGCGAGCTGTCGGCGGATCGAAGCGGCTTCGGTCGTCGAGGCCAATGCGCCCTCAAGGTCCCCGGCCCAGCCCTGGGCCGTGGCGAGGATGTTGAGAGCGCCGGCGAGGTAGGGCAGGTAGTCGGCCGGATGGGCGTCGGCGAGGTCCTGATAGAGGTCGGCGGCCTCCCGCGCCGGTGCCACGGCATCCGGTCGCCTCCCGGTCCGGAACAAGGAGGCCGACATGCTGCCCAGCACGCGTGCGAGAGCAGGGCGAAACGCCTCCCCCCGGTCGGCGACGAGCTCACGGACCAGCGCGACGCCCCGCTCGCCCGCCATCGCCGCATGGGCCGCGAGCGACCGCCGCAGGTAGGGGTTCGCGGCCTCCGCCTCCGTGGTCTCCGCCGTCTGCTCGCGCAGGAGGCCGGTCAGGGCGCTCGCCACGCGGTACGCGGCCCCCTCGGCCCCGTCGCGGGCGGACCGCAGGTGCCCCACGAACTCGCGGTGGTACAGGCGGTACACCGCCTGTGTGCCGTCGCTGTCCTCCACCACGTAGCGGCCGTACGTGTTCAGCAGCCAGTCCACGTCCTCGGGCCCGTACACGGTGTCCCCGGAGGCGAGGGCCGAGGCCGCCGTCTCCCAGACCCCACGTGCCGGCATGCCGTTGCCCGCGCTCCAGGCCAGGGCCGTCAGCAGGTCCCGGGCCGCGTGCGGGAGGAGTACGCCGTCCCGCTTCCGCTCCGGGCCCTCCGCCAGGTCTTCCGTGAAGGCGGCGCTGATGGACAGCGGAATGGCCTGCGCCCAGTCCTCCGAGGCCTCCGGTGCGGCCGTGAACCGTCTGATCACCGAGTCCGTCGCCATCCTCGCGAAGAGGAAGCCGCCGGTGTGGGCCGAGGCCCGGTCCGCGATCAGACCGGCCGCCGTCGCCGCGTCCTCGGACGGCAGCTCGCGGGCCTCCAGGCGGAGCCGGCAGTAGGTCCGGATGTCGTGCTCGGTGTCGGCCTCGTCGTCCAGGTCGGACGCGCGCGCCCGGACGCCTCCCAGGCGCCGCACCGCCTCGTCCAGGGGCTCCTGGAGTTCCTCCTGCGGGCGGAAGGGCCGGTCCCGGGAGCCGAGCAGCACGCAGACCAGGCGGCTCAAGGGGGCCAGGAGCTGTTCGACGACCGGGTAGGCCTGGTCGGGGGCCGCCTCGTCCAGGCCGTCCAGGACCAGGGCCGGGAGGCGGTCCGGGCAGGCCGCCGGCCACTTCTTCTCCACCTCGGCGATCAGCGCGGCGGGAGTCTGCGGGACGGGAAGGCCCAGTTCGCGGGCGATGGCCTCGGCCAGCTGCTGCACCGTGTAGCCCCGCAGGTGCAGCGAGGCGTCCACCGAGCCCTCGCCCGGGTCCGGATCCTCCGGTGCGAGGGCCCCGTGCTCCAGGATGTCCGCCCGGTGGACCGGGTCGGACAGGGTCGCGACGCGGCCGAGCACGGCCGACTTGCCGCAGCCCGCGCTGCCCATCACCAGGAACAGGCCCGGCTGCCGGGCCTCCAGCCACTCGGTGATCTGCCCCAGCACGTTGCGCCGGCCGCTGAAGAACCAGCCCCCGTCGTCCACGGGCGCCCCGCGGCTCGCCTGCACCAGGTGCTCGACCAGCTCCGGCTCCGAGGCGGCCTTCCGCAGCGGGTTGTCGAACATCAGCTTCGGCTCGCCGAACATGGCCGGAACCGGCTTGTGGCCCACCTCGGCCGGCCACTGGGCGAGCACGGTGTGGATGACGGTGGCCCCGCTGACCCGCCCGTTCCGGCTGCTCCACTCGTGCTTGTAGTCCTCGCTCCCCGGCCCCTCGCGCAGCACCCGGGTGAGGGTCTCCAGCAGGATCCCGGCGGCCTCGGCCTTCTCCTGGGGACGGCTGCTCGCGAGCACCCCGAGCCAGCCGGCCCGCTCCCCGGGCAGGTTCTGCGAGGTCAGCTTGGCGAAGGCGGTGTCCAGGGACTCCATGACCCCCGCGCCCGCATGGCAGGTGTCGATGAGCAGCAGCATCTGGTCCGCGCCGCTGCGCAGGGCCGCCTCCGTCAGGAGGTTGGCCGAATATGTCTCATCCCCGTAGCGGGCGTCTTCGGTGTCGTGCAGGACCAGGCGCAGTTCCTGCCGGTCGAGCACCCCGTGGCCGGACCAGAGGATGACGGCGGGGCCCCGGCGCCGGTCGGCGCTGCGGCCCGTCGCCCAGTCCTTCACCGCGGGGACGAGGTCGGGCTGTCCGGGGTCCGGCAGCACGGTCGGCGTGTAGCCCCGGGTCTCCAGCAGTGCGCACAGCTCCCGCATCTGGGCGGTCGCGCCGGTCAGGGCGGGGAACTTCGCCGCGTGCCGGTAGTTCTCGACGACGACCCCCAGGGCCGTCCCGTGGATCTCGTCGGTGCGCTCACTCACCGGCTGCTCCCACCAGGGACAGGGCCGTCACCGTCGTCTCCGGGTGTGCGGTCACCCGTACCGCCAGCCGGTACGCGCCGGGGTCCGGCGCCGCGAACGCCGTCGTGTACCGGCCCTCGCCGAGGGGGCGCAGCGTCCGGGACAGCGGCCGGCTCCCGTCGGCCGGGCGGAGCTCCGCCGTGAGGTGGAGGGCGTCGTGGTCCGTGACCTCCGGCGGGACCGTCACCGCGACCTCGTACGCCTCTCCCGCCGCCGTCAGCGGGGGAGCGAGGACGCTCAGCGGGACCTCGCCGTCCTCGCCGCGGTGGAACGGGCGCTCGTGGCCCAGCAGGCCGGCCAGGGCGTCCCGTACGCCCCGGTTGTTCTGGAGGGAGCCGTGCTGCTCGCAGGGGGTGTGGGCCTCGTCGACCGCGTAGCCGGTGTTGTCGGCGTTCGCGGGGCGGGCGGAGAGGCGCGGGACCGTGCCGTCGCCGCGCTCGTCGATGCCGTTGACGAGCCACAGCGGGGTGAGCCCGCGGTCGCTGATCTCCGCCGTCGTCAGGGTGGGCTGGCGGATGCCCGTGATGGCGTGCAGGGGCGTGGGGCCGGGGCGGGCGGCGGAGCGGCGCAGGTCCGCGTGGAAGCGGGCCGCGTCGGCCAGCAGCCCGGGGTCGATACCGGGCAGGCCCGGCAGGTCGCGGGCGTACGCGAGACCGCCCGGGCCCTGCACGCACGCGTAGTCGGGAGCCAGCTGGTGCAGCGACGGCAGGCTGCGCGCGAACGCGCTGAGGTCGACGCCGAGCGGCCCCCAGCCCTTGCGCAGCCCGTTGACCAGATGGCCGAGGGCGTCCAGGGAGCCGCGGTGCGGGGTGCCCAGGGTGATCAGGCGCCGGGTGACCTCGTGACCCCCGAGGACCTCCACGTAGTGGCGGGCCACCAGCCCGCCCATGGAGTGGCAGATGAAGACGACCCGGGCGTCGGCGCGCTCGGGCGCGGAGGCCCGCCAGCGCTCCAGTGCGCGGGCGACGGTCTTCTTCAGCCGCTCCGCGTTGTAGCGGCACGACAGGCGCCAGTCGTACGGGAAGGGGACGAGGTTGTCCCCGGTGGTCAGGCTGAAGGAGCGTTCCAGCCAGTCCACGAGGCCCGTGTAGCCGTCGACCGGCTGCCAGATCCCGGGGATCGCGTGCAGGTCGGGCATGAGACCGGTGGGGACCACCCCGTCGTCCGGGTGGCCGTCGCCGATGTCCTTCGGGAGGCGCAGGCGGTTCACGGACCGGCCGAAGGTGCGCAGACCGTGCCACAGGGCGCCGCCCGACAGGTCCCACACCGGTGTGCCGTCGGCGTCGGCCAGCCGGCTGCCCATGATGCCCGGCAGTACCACCACAAGATCGTTCACTCGTGCACGTGACATGCATGCCCCCCGCTGGCCGTCCTTGGACCGGCAGGGTAAGACGACGGCGCCCCTGCCCGGAGTGGTTTCCGGACAAGGGCGCCGAACGTGTGACTGCCGCTTCGCGGCGCGAGCCTTACAGGCCGAGCTCGACCTCGAACTCGCCGGCCTCGAGGATCGCCTTGACGGCCGAGAGGTACCGGGCCGCGTCCGCGCCGTCCACCAGGCGGTGGTCGTAGGACAGGGTCAGGTACGTCATGTCGCGGATGCCGATGTTGGTGCCCTCGGCGGTCTCGATGACCACCGGGCGCTTCACCGTGGCACCGATGCCCAGGATGGCGACCTGGTTCGGCGGCACGATGACCGTGTCGAACAGCGCACCGCGCGAGCCGGTGTTGCTGATGGTGAAGGTCGCGCCCGACAGCTCGTCCGGCGTGATCTTGTTGCCGCGGACCTTGGCGGCCAGGTCGGCGGTCGCCTTGGAGATGCCCGCCAGGTTGAGGTCACCGGCACCCTTGATGACCGGGGTCATCAGGCCCTTCTCGGAGTCCACGGCGATGCCGATGTTCTCCGAGTCGAAGTAGGTGATGGTGCCCTCGTCGTCGTTGATCCGGGCGTTGACGACCGCGTGGGCCTTCAGCGCCTGGGCGGCGGCCTTGACGAAGAACGGCATCGGGGACAGCTTGACGCCCTCGCGGGCGAGGAAGCCGGCCTTGGCCTTCTCGCGCAGCTTCATGATCTTGGTGATGTCCACCTCGACCACGGAGCTGAGCTGCGCCTGCGAGTGCAGGGCCTTCATCATGTTCTCGCCGATGACCTTGCGCATGCGGGTCATCTTGACGGTCTGACCGCGCAGCTCGGACACCGCGGCGGCCGGGGCCTTCGCGGCGGGAGCGGCGGCGGCCGGGGCAGCGGCGGCGGCCTTGGCGGCCTCGGCGGCGGCCAGGACGTCCTGCTTGCGGATGCGGCCACCGACGCCGGTGCCCGTGACCGTGTTCAGGTTGACGCCGGACTCCGTGGCGAGCTTGCGCACCAGCGGGGTCACGTACGCGCCCTCGTCACCGGCGGAAGCCGGGGCGGCGGGAGCGGCGGGCGCCACCGGAGCCGGAGCGGCCACGGGGGCCGGAGCCGGAGCGGCGGCCGGAGCCGGAGCAGCGACCGGGGCCGGGGCCGGGGCGGCCACGGGGGCCGCGGCGGCCGGAGCCGGAGCGGCGGCCGGGGCGGCAGCCTGGACCGGAGCCGGAGCGGCGGCCGGGGCGGCAGCCTGGACCGGAGCCGGGGCGGCGGCGGCCGGGGCCGCGGCGGGAGCCGCACCCGCGACGCCGATGACGGCCAGACGGGCGCCGACCTCGGCGGTCTCGTCCTCGCCGACCAGGATCTCCAGCAGCGTGCCGGAGACCGGCGCCGGGATCTCGGTGTCGACCTTGTCCGTGGAGACCTCGAGCAGCGGCTCGTCGGCCTCGACGGACTCGCCGACCTGCTTCAGCCAGCGGGTGACGGTGCCCTCGGTGACGGACTCGCCCAGGGCGGGGAGCACGACATCGGTGCCGGACGCCGCGGGGGCGGCGGCGGGGGCGGCGGGAGCCTCGGCGGCCGGGGCGGGGGCCGCGGGGGCCTCCGCGACCGGAGCCGGGGCAGCGGCGGCGGGCTCGGCGGCGGCCGGAGCCGCGGCCGCGGCCGGGGCGCCCGAACCGTCGTCGATGACGGCCAGCTCGGCGCCGACCTCGACGGTCTCGTCCTCGGCGACCTTGATGGAGGCCAGGATGCCGGCGACGGGCGAGGGGATCTCGGTGTCGACCTTGTCGGTCGAGACCTCGAGCAGCGGCTCGTCTGCCTCGACGCGCTCGCCCTCGGCCTTCAGCCAGCGGGTGACAGTGCCCTCAGTGACGCTCTCGCCGAGCGCCGGAAGGGTTACGGAAACCGACATGGTTTCTGTTGCTCCTTACGAATGTGCGGAAGTGGTCGTCGCGCCCGGACGATTAGTCGTGGGAGTGAAGCGGCTTGCCGGCGAGGGCCAGGTGGGCCTCGCCCATCGCTTCGTTCTGGGTCGGGTGCGCGTGGATGAGCTGCGCGACCTCGGCCGGCAGAGCCTCCCAGTTGTAGATCAGCTGGGCCTCGCCGACCTGCTCGCCCATCCGGTCACCGACCATGTGGACGCCGACCACGGCACCGTCCTTGACCTGGACGAGCTTGATCTCGCCCGCGGTCTTGAGGATCTTGCTCTTGCCGTTGCCCGCGAGGTTGTACTTGAGGGCCACGACCTTGTCCGCGCCGTAGATCTCCTTGGCCTTGGCCTCGGTGATGCCGACGGAAGCGACCTCGGGGTGGCAGTAGGTGACGCGCGGGACACCGTCGTAGTCGATCGGGACGGTCTTGAGACCGGCCAGACGCTCCGCGACCAGGATGCCCTCGGCGAAGCCGACGTGCGCGAGCTGGAGGGTCGGGACGAGGTCGCCGACGGCCGAGATGGTCGGCACGTTGGTCTGCATGTACTCGTCGACCAGGACGTAGCCGCGGTCCATCGCGACGCCCTGCTCCTCGTAGCCCAGGCCCTGCGAGACCGGGCCGCGGCCGATGGCGACCAGCAGCACCTCGGCCTCGAAGGTCTTGCCGTCGGCCAGCGTGACGCGCACGCCGTTCTCCGTGTACTCGGCCTTGTCGAAGAAGGTGCCGAGGTTGAACTTGATGCCCCGCTTGCGGAACGCGCGCTCCAGCAGCTTCGAGCTGTTCTCGTCCTCGACCGGGACGAGGTGCTTGAGGCCCTCGACGACGGTCACGTCGGTGCCGAAGGACTTCCACGCCGAGGCGAACTCGACGCCGATGACGCCGCCGCCCAGGACGATGGCGGACTCGGGCACGCGGTCCAGGACCAGGGCGTGGTCCGAGGAGATGATGCGGTTGCCGTCGATGTTCAGGCCCGGCAGCGACTTCGGCACGGAGCCGGTCGCCAGGAGCACGTGGCGGCCCTGGATGCGCTGGCCGTTCACGTCGACGGAGGTCGGCGAGGAGAGGCGGCCCTCACCCTCGATGTAGGTCACCTTGCGGGAGGCGACCAGGCCCTGCAGGCCCTTGTACAGGCCCGAGATGACCTCGTCCTTGTACTTGTGCACACCCGCGATGTCGATGCCCTCGAAAGAGGTCTTGACACCGAACTGGGCGGCTTCACGAGCCTGGTCCGCGATCTCGCCCGCGTGCAGCAGAGCCTTCGTGGGGATGCAGCCGTTGTGCAGGCAGGTGCCGCCGAGCTTGTTCTTCTCGATCAGGGCAACGTCCAGACCCAGCTGGGATGCGCGCAGCGCCGCGGCGTAACCGCCACTGCCACCGCCGAGGATCACTAGGTCGAAAACGGTGCTGGCGTCGTTCGCCACGTCACGTCCTCCATGCATGTGCGCCGGGCACCGGTCCTCTGTGACCGGGCGGCGGCTGGTAATCGGCCGCTAGTTCTTCGGCCCTGTGGTGGGGGCCCTGTCCTGCCGAGAACCCATCTTCGCATTTGTCGGCGGAACGCGGGACGCCGGGCCCACGATGTGGCAGGTGGTTCTGCCCGAAGTAAGGGTTACCAGTGCGTAGAAACCTACGGATTTCGTTGTCGGTGAACATGCCTCAAGCCTTGATCAAGTCGCTGACCAAGGCTTGAGGCATCTCACATCCGGCGCTGCGGGGCTACATCAGCCCAGGTCACCGGTGGCCGTACGCTCGGCCAGCCGCACCAGGGTGCGCACGGCGGAGCCGGTGCCGCCCTTGGGGGTGTAGCCGTACGGGGCGCCCTCGTGGAAGGCCGGGCCCGCGATGTCGAGGTGGGCCCAGGTGATGCCCTCGCCGACGAACTCCTTCAGGAAGATGCCGGCGACCAGGCCGCCGCCCATGCGCTCGCCCATGTTCGCGATGTCGGCGGTGGGGGAGTCGATGGACTTGCGCAGCTCGGCGGGGAGCGGCATCGGCCACGAGGACTCGCCGACCTCCTCGGCGATCTCGTGGACCGAGGTGCGGAAGGCGTCGTCGTTCGACATGATCGCGAAGGTGCGGTTGCCCAGGGCCACCATCATCGCGCCGGTCAGGGTGGCGACGTCGACGATCGCGTCCGGGTTCTCCTCGGAGGCACGGGTCAGCGCGTCACCGAGGACCAGGCGGCCCTCGGCGTCCGTGTTGAGGACCTCGACGGTCTTGCCGCTGTACATGCGCAGCACGTCGCCCGGCTTGGTGGCGGTGCCGGAGGGCATGTTCTCGGCGAGGGCGAGCCAGCCGGTGACGTTGACCTGGAGGCCCAGCTTCGCGGCCGCGACGACGGAGGCGAAGACGGCGGCGGCGCCGGCCATGTCGCACTTCATCGTCTCGTTGTGGCCGGCCGGCTTCAGGGAGATGCCGCCCGAGTCGTAGGTGATGCCCTTGCCGACGAAGGCCAGGGTCTTCTCCGCCTTGGGGTGCGTGTAGGAGAGCTTCACCAGGCGCGGCGGGTTGTCGGAGCCCTTGCCGACGCCCATGATGCCGCCGAAGCCGCCCTTGACGAGCGCCTTCTCGTCCAGGACCTGGACCTTGACGCCGTTCTCCTTCGCGGTCGCGGACGCGACGGCGGCGAAGGCCTCGGGGGTGAGGTCGTTCGGCGGGGTGTTGACCAGGTCGCGAGCGATGTTGACCTCGGTCGCGACGACGGTGGCGCGCTCGGCCGCGGCCTTGTGCTCCTTGTCGCGCGGCTTGGCGCCGAGCAGGGCGATCTCGCCGAGCGGCTGCTTGGGGCCGCCGTTCTTGTCGGCGTTCTTGGAGGTCTTGGTCTCGCCGCCCTGGTAGGCGGTGAAGGTGTACGCGCCGAGCAGCGCGCCCTCGGCGACGGCGGTCACGGCGGAGGCGTCGTCCAGCGGGAGGGCGAAGGCGGCCTTCTTGAAGCCGTGCAGGGCGCGGGCGGCGGCGCCGGCGGCGCGGCGCAGCACCTCCTCGTCGAACGACTCGTCCTTCTCGGGGACGGAGCCGAGCCCGACCGCCAGCACGACCGGGACCTTCAGGCCCGCCGGGGCCGGCAGCTTGGTGATCTCGCCTTCGGTGCCCGAGGCGCCGACGGCGTCGAGCACGGCGGCGAGCTTACCGTCGTACGCCTTGTCCACGGCCTCGGCGCCTGCGGCGACGACCGGACCCTTGGGGCCCTTGGCGACGCCGACGACGAGGGCGTCGGCGCGCAGCGTCGCCGCGCCGGCAGTGCTGAGAGTCAGAGCAGTCACGGTGGTGAAGTCTCGCTTCCGTTTGTGGGTGTGGGCCGAGTGGGTGGACGGCCGTCCGTGGCGATCGTATTCCGGCCCGACAGCTGCCAGAAATGAGCCTACGCGTACGGACTCTGCCGTACGCCACTCGAAGGTTTGGCAAGTTGTTCGATCAAGAAGCCTGGAGATTCACCCATCCGTGGACTCTGCTCCAGGTTTGCCCCGTAGACCTGACGAGGTCCGAAAGACTCGGTCCACTCTCGCAAGGGGACGCGGGGTTCCTTTGCATGATTTCCACAGAGCCTCCCCGGCCCGGCCGACCGCCTCGGGCCGCGTCGAGGGATGCCTGCGGGGGGAAAGGCCGAAATGGTCAACAAGAACCGGATGAACAGGCTCGCCGCCGCCATGGCCGCGGCAGCCCTGGTGTCCGTGGCAGTACCCGCCGCGACCGCCCAGGCGGCCACGGCTCCGCGCATCGACCTGAAGGTGCTGGTCGTCGACGACGGCGGCAGCTCGGTCGAGGCCATCACCGCGGAACTCCGCGACACCGGAGTCCCGTACACGCGGATCCAGCTGGGCAGCAGCGGCCGCCCGGTCATCAACGCGGGCTTCCTCAGCGACACGGTCGACGGACGCCCCCGCGCCAAGTACCAGGGCGTCGTCCTGCCGAACGAGAACCCCTTCGGCGAGGGCTCCGCCGAGATGGCCGCGCTCACCGCGTACGAGACGACGTACGGGATCCGCCAGGTGGACGCCTACACCTGGGCCCACCCGGGCGTCGGACTGGAGTACACCGACAACGGCGGCTTCAGCGGCCAGCTCGACGGCACCCAGGCCGCGGTGACCCCGGCCGGCAAGGCCGGCCCCTTCGCCTACCTCGGAGGCCAAGTCGCCTTCGAGGACAACTCCGCCCTCGTTCCAGAGAGCTTCGGGTTCATGGGCAAGCCGCGGCCCGGCTACACCAGCTACCTCGACGCCCCCGTCGGCTCCGGACGGGCCTCGCTCGTCGGCGAGTACACCCACGACGGGCGCAGCGAGCTGGTCGTCACCTTCGGCTACAACCAGTACCAGCAGCAGTTCCGGCTGCTGGCCCGCGGCATCGTCGACTGGCTCACCCAGGGGGTCCACCTCGGCCAGAGCCGCAGCTACTTCGCCGTCCACGTCGACGACGTCTTCGCGCCCGACGCCCGCTGGAACAAGGAGCTCAACTGCACGCCCGGCGACTACGCCTGCCCGGGCGGCGAGGGCCTGGAGAGCACCATCCGGATGACCGCCGCCGACGCCCAGTACGCGGCGCAGTGGCAGACGTCGAAGAACTTCAAGCTCGACATGCTCTTCAACGGCGGCGCCGGCGAGGAGTGGAAGGCGGAGAACGGCGGCACCGACGCCCTCACCGCCCAGCTCGTCGCCGACCGGGCCAAGTACCGCTGGATGAACCACACCTACACCCACCCGTTCCTCGGCTGCGTCCAGAACACCGCCACCATCCCCTGGACCTGCGTCAAGAACGCCCAGGGCGCGGTCCAGTACATGAGCCGCGCGGAGATCTCCGCGCAGATCCGCGACAACAACAACTGGGCCGCCTCCAAGGGCATCGCGACCGACCGGACCGAGCTCGTCACCGGCGAGCACTCGGGCCTCAAGACCAACCCGCAGCAGCCCCAGGACAACCCCAACCTGGCCGGCGCCCTCGCCGACAACGGCGTGAAGTGGGCGGGCAGCGACAACTCCCGCGAACCCGCGCAGCGGGCCGTCGGCTCCGCGCTGACGGTGCCCCGGCACCCGATGAACGTGTACTACAACACGGGCACCAACGCCGAGATGGCCGACGAGTACAACTGGATCTACACCAGCCGCGCACACGGCGGCAGCGGCATCTGCGAGGACAACCCGGGCACCTCCACCTGCCTGCCCGCCCCCGTGGACCTCAACACCGGCTACCTGGACCACATCGTCCCCCAGGAAGCCCGCACCGCCCTGCGCCACGTGCTGGGCAACGACCCGCGCCCGCACTACGTCCACCAGTCCAACCTCGCCGAGGACCGCACCCTCTACCCGGTGCTCAACCAGGTCCTCGACACCTACCGGTCCCTCTACGCACCCAGCGCCCCCATCGTCAACCAGACGATGAAGGAGGCCGGCGTCGAGCTCGGCCGCCGCGCCGCCTGGGACAAGGCCCTCGCCGAGGGCAAGGTCACCGCCTACCGCATCGGCACGGCCGTCACCGTCAAGGCGCCCGCCGGAGTCGTCGCCCCGGTCACCGCCCCCAACGGCACCAAGAAGCAGCTCCTCCTCGGATTCGCCGACTTCGGCACCGCCTACGCGGGCACCCGCTCCACCTGGACCGGACCCGAACTGCTCCAGAGCGCCGTCACGCTCAAGCTGCCCAGCTGACCGTACGGGCCTTCAGCAAGCCAAGCACGCCGAGTAAGCCGAGTAACACGGCGCCGGCGCTCCGCGAAACCACGGGCGCCGGCCCCTTTCACGTCCTGGGGGGACACACCGCATGAGCCATGGGCGCCATGTCACCATGCTCACCGAAGGCACCTACCCGCACGTCCACGGGGGCGTCAGCACCTGGTGCGACCAGCTGGTCCGCGGTATGCCGGAGGTCGACTTCAACGTCATAGCCCTGACCGGCTCCGGACGCGAGCCGGTCACCTGGGAACTCCCGCGCAACGTCTACCGGCACACCTCGGTCCCGCTCTGGGGTCCCCCCGGACGAGGCCGCCGGACCGCCCTGCGGGGCAAGGCCCACCGCCGCTTCACCGAGGTCTACGAAACCTTCCTGCTGTCCCTGCTCGAACCCGGCCGCGGCCCCGGCGACCACCGCTTCTCCGCCGCCCTGCGCGAACTCGCCGTCCTGGCCCGCGCCGGCCGCCTCGCCCCCGCCCTGCGCTCCGAGTCCGTGCTCCGCCTGCTGATGACCGTGTGGACCCGCCCCGGCCTGACCACCGCGGCCGCCGAGCCCACCATCCACGACGCGCTCACCGCCACCGACCTGCTGGAACACGCGCTGCGCCCGCTCAGCGTGCGGATCCCGCCCGACAGCGTCGCGCACGCCGTCAGCAGCGGCCTCGCCACCCTCCCGGCCCTCGCCGCCAAGTACCTCGACGAGGTGCCCTTCCTCCTCACCGAGCACGGCATCTACCTGCGCGAGCGCTACCTCGGCTACCGCACGGCCGCCCAGCGCTGGCCCGTCAAGGCCCTGCTGCTCGGCTTCTACCGCGAGCTCAACACCGAGGGATACCGGCAGGCCGACCTGATCACCCCCTGCAACCAGTACAACCGCCGCTGGGAAGAGCGCGGAGGCGCCGCCTCCGACCGGATCCGCACCGTCTACAACGGCGTCGACCCGCACGCCTTCCCCGAGGCCGGCCCCGAACCCGAGGTGCCCACCCTCAGCTGGTGCGGGCGCATCGACCCCATCAAGGACCTCGAAACCCTCATCCGGGCCTACGCCTTCATGCGCGAGGAACTGCCCGCGCTGCGCCTGCGCCTCTTCGGCCCCGTCCCCGCGGGCTGCGAGGAGTACCGGCTCCGGCTCGAGGCGCTCGCCGCCGACCTCGGCGTCAGCGACGGGATCGCCTACGAGGGCCGCATCGAGCAGGTCGCCCAGGCCTACGCGGCCGGCAGCGTCGTGATGCTCTCCTCCATCAGCGAGGGCTTCCCCTTCAGCATCATCGAGGCCATGTCCTGCGGCCGCACCACCGTCTCCACCGACGTGGGCGGGGTCCGCGAGGCCGTCGGCGACACCGGCCTCGTCGTCCCGCCGCGCGAACCCGAGACCATGGCCAGCGCCACCCTCGCCCTGCTCCGCGACCCGGAACGCCGCGCCGAACTCGGCCGGGCGGCCCGCAAACGGGTGGTCGAGAAGTTCACCCTGCACCAGTCCGTGGACGGCTTCCGGCACATCTACCGCGAACTCGCCGGCCAGCCCGTCCTGCCCGTCCGCCCCGGCGACGAGTGGACCCAGCGCCTCGCCGACCCCTGGTACCGGGAACTCGCGGCCTTGGGGCATCCCCGGACGGAGTCTGGGGAAGGGAGCCTGTGGTGAGCGGATCCCTCTGGCTGAAGTCCCCGGGCGGCGACACCCTGCCCGCGATCCCCAGGCCGCGCCGCGAAGGCCCGGCGGCGGCCGACCCCATGGACGAACTGCTGTCCCGGCTGGACGGGCTGGCGGCCGCCGCCGTCCACCCCGACGAGATCGCCGCCGTCCTCGAATCCGACGGCATGACCGACGAGTACATCCGGCTCACCTACGGCCGCCACGACTCCTTCGCCCTCGCCGAGGAGCTCTACGCCCGGGTGCCCCGCTCCTTCCCGGAGCCCGAGGACACCCCCGACCCCTGGAAGGTCTCCCTCACCGCCTGCCTCCTGCGCGGGGTGATCTTCGCCCTGCCCGGGCTCGCCTACCTCCTCGGCGCGCCCCTGCTCGACGGCCCGCCCGACCGCCTCGGCCTGCCCGCCGGAACCCTCACCCTGCTCGCCGGAGCGCTCATCGGCTGGGTCTGGGACCAGACCCTCTCCCACCGGGCCTACTCCTGGCTCGGGCTCGGCGACCGGGCCGCCGCCGGACGGACCCTGCTCGCCGGGGCCCCCGCCGGATCCCTGCTGGGCACCGCCGCCGCACTGGCCGTGCCCGGCGGGCCGCCGTTCTCGTACGCCTTCGCCGCGGGACAGGCCGTCTACGTCGGCGCCGCCACCGTCCTGCTCGTCCTCGGCCGGGAGCGGGTGCTGCTCGCCGCCCTCGGCCCGATGGCCGCCGGAGCCCTGCTCGCGCTCTTCGTGGACCTGCCCGTACCGGTACGGATGACCCTCCTCGCGGCCTCCCTGCTGGCCGCCTGCACCCTGGCCGTACGGGAACTCCCGCTCGCCGAGGGGATCCGGGCGGCCATCGCCCGGATCCGCGGCTGGTGGGTCCGCAGGCCCGGCACCGGCCCGGTGCGCTGGCGGATGCTGCGCGGCGCCGAAGAGGAACGGGCGGCGCGCGGCCCGCGGCTCGGGGACTCCGTCCCGTACGGGGTCTTCGGCCTCGGCACCGGCCTGCTCGTGCTGTACGCCGCCCTCGGCGAAGTGCTCGCCGGGGGCCCCGCCGAAGCCGTCGCCGCCCCCTCGGCCGTGGCCCTCACCCTCAGCATGGGCCCCGCCGCATGGCTCCTCCACCGCTTCCGCAGCGGCAGCCTCGCCGGACTCCGGGCGGCCCGCTCACCCCGGTCCTTCCGGCGCCGGATGCTCACCACACTGGCCCGGTGCCTCGCCGTCTACCTGCTGGTGCTGCTCGCCCTCGGGATCGTCGGCACCCTGCTCTGGCCGGGCGCCCCCACCCTCACCGGGACCCGCGGCGCGACCCTGCTCCTGCTCGGCGCCGTGATGTGGACCGGACTGCTCCTCCAGTCCTTCGGCGCGGTCCGGCCGGCGGCCGTGGTCTGCGCCTCGGCCGCCGTCGCCCAGAGCCTGGCCCTGCTCACCGGACTCGGACAGCCCCGCATGGTCCAGCTCGCCGTGGCGGGCGCGGCCGCCGCCGCGCTGGCCGCGCTGGTCTGCCTGCTGCTCGGCCGTGCGACGGCACACCGCTGATGTCCCGGCCGCCGACGCCACCGCCGATGCCCGAGACCCCGTACGAGAAGGACCCCATGCTGCTGGTGCCGCTCTACGAGCACCCCGCCGACCGCCCCGAGGAGTGGGAGCTGCTGATCCGCTCCGCGGGACGGCTGCACTCCGTGGTGCTCAACCCCGACAGCGGGCCCGGCGCGGCCCCCGACGAACGGTTCGCCGCCGTGGCCGGGCGGCTGCGGGACGCCGGGGTGCCCGTCCTCGGCTACGTCGACACCGACTACGGGCGGCGCCCGCACGCGGACGTCGTCCAGGACCTGCTGCGCCACCGCGACTGGTACGAGGCCGACGGCGCCTTCCTCGACCAGGCCTCCGCCGATCCCGAACTGCTGCCCCACTACGGCCGGCTCGCCGTCGCCGCCCGGGCGGCCGGCGCCCGTACCCTCGTCCTGAACCACGGCGTCCACCCGCACCCCGGGTACGCCGCGCTCGCCGACCTGCTCGTCACCTTCGAGGGCCCCTGGGACGCCTACCGGGAAGCGGCCACCGCGCCGCCCTGGACCGCCGACCACCCCGCCCAGCGGTTCTGCCACCTCGTGTACGCGGTCCCGCCGGACGCGCCCGCCGCGGAGCTCGCCCACGAGAGGCGGGCGGGGGTGCACTGCGCGGTCCCCGGGACCGGCGCGCACCCGTGGGGGACCCTGCCGTACGCCCTGGAGGCAGCCGGATGAAGCGTTTCGCCCCCCTGCTGGTCGCGGCGCTGCTGCTGCTCACCGCCTGCACCGCGGACCCGGCGGACGTCGGCGACGACGAGCCGTACCCGTGGCCCGACCAGGCGCCGGGGGAGCGCTGGCGGCCGCCGCCGGGCGTGGACTGGCAGTGGCAGCTCACCGGGAGGCTCGACCTGTCGGTGAAGGCGCCCGTGTACGACGTCGACGGGTTCACCACCACCAAGGCGCACGTCGCCGCCCTGAAGAAGGCCGGCCGCAAGACCATCTGCTACCTGTCCACCGGCGCCTGGGAGGACTTCCGGCCAGACGCGGACGACTTCCCGAAGACGATGATCGGGAAGGGCAACGGCTGGGAGGGCGAACGCTGGCTCGACATCCGGCGGCTGACCGAGCTGGAACCGCTGATCGCCAAACGGTTCGACATGTGCCGCGACAAGGGCTTCGACGCGGTGGAACCCGACAACATGGACGCCTACCGCAACACCTCGGGCTTCCCGCTCACGGCCGAGGACCAGCTGCGCTACAACCGGCTGATCGCGAAGCTCGCCCATGACCGGGGCCTGGCGGTGGGCCTGAAGAACGACCTCGACCAGATCCCGGAGCTCGTCGCGGACTTCGACTTCGCGGTGAACGAGCAGTGCGCGCAGTATCGCGAGTGCGAGAAGCTGACGCCGTTCATCGAGGCCGGGAAGGCCGTGTTCCACGTGGAGTACGAACTGTCCGCGGACCGCTTCTGCGAACGCTCCCGCGAGCTGAGACTGAGCTCCTTGCAAAAACGCCACCACCTGGACGCCTGGCGCCACCCCTGCTAACCCTCCCCACGGGACCCCGCCCCCCAGCGCCCGCCGCACGGGGCCCCGCTCCAGGGGCCTCGCCCACGGGGCCTCGCCCACGGGGCCTCGCCCACGGGGCCTCGCCCACGGGGCCTCGCCCACGGGGCCTCGCCCACGGGGCCTCGCCCCCCACGGGGCCTCGCCCCCCACGGGGCCTCGCCCCCCACGGGGCCTCGCCCCCCACGGGGCCTCGCCCCCCACGGGGCCTCGCCCCCCACGGGGC
>NZ_JBHXNP010000100.1:0-36568 GCF_042719495.1 Streptomyces sp. NPDC058525 | reverse complement strand
CCCCTACACGCCCCCACTCCCCCACCAGAACCAACGGGCCCGACCCCTCGATCCGAAGCGGGCCGCACCCCCCGCCAGGACGGGAACCCTGCCTCCCCATCCGGAGTCGGCAGCACCCCACCCCCGCCAGGAATGGGGACCCGGCCTGCCTATCCGAAGCCAGCCGCACCCACCCCCGCAAGGAAGGGGACCCGGCCTGCCCATCCGGAATCGGCAGCACCCCACCCCCGCAGGAAAGGGGCCCGGCCTGCCCATCCGAAGCCAGCCGCACCCACCCCCGCCATGAAGGGGACCCGGCCCGCCCATCCGAAGTCGGCCGTGGGGTGGGGACGCGCAGGAGGGTCCCCGCAGGACGAGCGCGCAACCCGGGCCGCGCCATCGGAGCCGGCCCGAAGTGCGCGAGCCGAGGAGACACTCCGGAGCGGCCCCGCCCCACACCCCGCCGAGGCAGAAAAAGGGGACCAGGCCCCGGCTCCGGCAGCGGCCCGTGCCCCCGCCAGGCCAGAAACGGGACCAAGCCCCACGGGCGAAGCCAGCCCGCCGAGCCGGAAAGGGGACCCGGCCCGCTCATCCGGAGTCGGCCGTGGGGTGGGGACGCGCAGGAGGGTCCCCGCAGGACGAGCGCGCAACCCGGGCCGCGCCATCGGAGCCGGCCCGAAGTGCGCGAGCCGAGGAGACACTCCGGAGGGGCCCCGCCCCACACCCCACCGGGGCGGGACAGGGGATCAGGCCTCGGCTCCGGAGGCGCCCGTGCCGCGCTAGGGCCTGCGCAGGAGCAGCGGCCGCGGTTCGTCCGGGTTTGCCGGGCGGCCTTCGGACAGCCAGAAGAGGTAGTCGCGGAGGTGCTCCGCGAGGGCTCCGTCGAGGTACGCGACGTACTCCCGCGCCCCGCCCGCCGCCTCCCGCTCCTCCTCCCGGTCCGAGACCGACCACGTACGGTCCAGCGCCGCGGCCCACTCCCGCACCCGGCCCCGCTCCCCCCACCAGTCGCGGACGAGCTCCGGGGTCCAGTGGTCGTCACCGTCGCAGGCGTACCCGACCATCGGGTCCTGCGCGACCGCGCCCACCAGCGCCAGCGCCTGCGCCGCGTCACGGGGCTGCCGGTAGACGAACTCGGCGCCCCAGTCGTCGTCGTAGAGCACGTGCGCGGGGGCGATCAGCCGGCCCATCCAGCAGGTGTCGGTCCCCGCCCCGTAGATCGGCCCCGGCACGTTGCGCCAGTCCCGCTCCGCCCAGCGGTCGGGCCGGGGGTTCCACCAGCGGCCGCGGTAGGCCGGGTCCGGCAGCCACGTGCCGCCGTCCGGCGCGGGCAGCGGTCCGTTCTCCGCGGCGCGGACGGACGGCAGCGGGTCCCAGTAGCTCATGGTGCCGATCCTGTCAGACGGCCGGGACGCAGCGGCCTTCCTCGGTGCGGTACTGCCACTTGGCCCCGTCCGCGACCAGCTCCCGCACCGCGCGGACGAACCGCTCCACGTGCTCGTCGGGCGTGCCGGCGCCGAAGCTGACGCGGATCGCGTTCAGCGTGGGGGTACCCCCGGACGAAGTCTGGGGGAGCTCCCCCGGCGCCGCCTCCGGGGCCCCGCATTCGCCCTGGGCCTGCGGCTCGCTGCCCAGCAGCGTGCGCACCAGCGGGTGGGCGCAGAACAGGCCGTCGCGGACGCCGATCCCGTACTCGGCGGACAGCGCGGCCGCGAAGTGGGAGCTGTTCCAGCCGTCGACCACGAAGGAGATGACGCCGACGCGCGGGGCGTCGTCCCCGAAGAGGGACAGCACGCGGACCGCCGGGACCTCCGCCAGGCCCTCGCGGACCTTGGCGATGAGGTGGCGCTCGCGGGCGACGAGGCTGTCGAACCCGGCCTCGGTCAGGGTCTTGCAGGCGGAGGCGATGGAGTAGACGCCGATGACGTTCGGGGAGCCGGCCTCGTGGCGGGCGGCCGTGGTGTGCCACTCGACGTCGACGCCGCCGTCGGCCCGCCGGGCGACCTTGCGCGAGGCGCCGCCGCCCGCGAGGTACGGCTCGGCTTCCTGGAGCCAGTCCGCGCGTCCGGCGAGCACGCCCGAGCCGAAGGGGGCGTACAGCTTGTGTCCGGAGAAGGCGACCCAGTCCACGTCGAGGTCCCGGACCGAGACGGGGTGGTGGGGGGCGAGCTGGGCGGCGTCCAGGACGATCCGCGCGCCGTGGGCGTGCGCGGCGGCGGCGAGCTCCTTGACCGGCCACAGCTCACCGGTGACGTTGGACGCGCCCGTGACGCAGACCAGGGCCGGGCCTTCCCCAAGCTCTCGGCTCCGCTCGAGCAGGGGAGACCCCAATGGGTCGCGGTCGGCGAGCGCCCGCTCCAGGGTGGCGACGGCCTCGTCCGGGGTGCGGGGCGCGTTGAGGTAGGTGACCTGCGCGTCCGTCCACGGCAGCAGCGAGGCGTGGTGCTCGGTCTCGAAGACGAAGACCTGGCAGCCGGCCGGGAGGACGGCCGCGAGGAGGTTCAGGGAGTCGGTGGTGGACCGGGTGAAGACGACCTGGTCGGCGGGGCGGCAGTCGAGGAACTCGGCGACCGTGGCCCGGCTCTGCTCGAAGAGGTCGGTGGAGAGCTGCGAGAGGTATCCGGCGCCGCGGTGGACGCTGCCGTAGTACGGGGCGTACGCGGCCACGTCGTCCCAGACCCGCTGGAGCGCCGGGGTGCTGGCGGCGTAGTCGAGGGCCGCGTAGGTGACCTCGCCGCCGGTGACGAGCGGGACGGTGACGTCCCGGCCGAGGACCGCCAGCGGCTCGGCACAGGCGGGGGCCTCGGCGGCGGCACAGGCGGGGGCGGAGGTGGCTGCGGTGGTGGTGGCGACGGCGGCGTTCAGGGATGCGGACATGGCGGTATCTCCCGGCGGGCAGGGGTGAATGGCTTCGGTGTGCCCGTACGCGGCGGCTACGGCGCGGTGCCGTGCGCGGGGGTACGGGAAGTCCTCGGAGCTGAACGGGGGTACGCGGAAGCGACCCTGTTCCGAGGGTTGAAGTAGGGGCGGATTCGCCCTATCGCATTCGCTTGCTCACGGAAAACGCTCCTCGAGAGACCAGGACCCCTGGTGTCGAGGGATCCGCGCTTGCCGTAAGCCTCGCTGCCTACGGCCTGGTCATCACCCGGGGCACCCCGCCACGGAAGGAGGGTTGCCGGACAGCAAGCCGGGGCCTAAACGCTGTCACTCGTGACCTGGTCAGCATCCTGCCACAAGATCCCGTACGCGCAAGACCCCGGTCCACGATGCGGACCGGGGCCATGGCCGAAAAGGGCTGCGGCAGGGTTGCGGGAGGGCTCAGGCGTTGCTGGCCGCCACCCACCGCTCCAGCGCCGCGCGGGCCGCGCCCGAGTCGATGGACTCCGCGGCCCGGGCGATGCCGGCCGCGATCTGCTCCTCCAGGGTGCCCGTGCCCGGGTCCAGCGCCACGAGGGCGGCCGCCGAGTTCAGCAGGACCGCCTCGCGGACGGGGCCGGTCTCGCCGGCCAGCAGGCGGCGGGCGATGTCGGCGTTGTACGAGGCGTCCGCGCCGCGCAGCGCCGATACGTCGACCAGCGGGATGCCGACGTCCCGGGGGTCGAAGCGCTGCTCGGCGACCTTGCCGTCGCGGACCCACCACACCCGCGAGGTGGCGGTGGTGGTGAGTTCGTCCAGCCCGTCGTCGCCGCGGAAGACGAGCGCGGAGGAGCCGCGCTCGGCGAGCACGCCGGCCACGATCGGGGCCACCCGGGGGTCCGCCACGCCCGTGGCCTGGGCGCGGACCTTGGCCGGGTTGGTCAGCGGGCCGAGGAAGTTGAAGGTGGTGCGGATGCCCAGTTCCTTGCGGGCCGCGGCGACGTGCCGCAGCGCCGGGTGGAACTTCACGGCGAAGCAGAAGGTGATGCCGGCCTCCTCCACGACCTCCGCCACCCGGGCGGGGGTGAGGTCGAGGTTGACGCCGAGCTTCTCCAGCACGTCCGAGGAGCCGCTCGCGGACGACGCGGCCCGGTTGCCGTGCTTGACCACCTTGGCGCCCGTGCCGGCCACGACGATCGCGGACATGGTGGAGATGTTGACCGTCTTGGCCCCGTCGCCGCCGGTGCCGACGATGTCGACCGTCCGGCCCGGCACCTCGATGAGGTTGGCGTGCTCGTACATGGCGCGGACCAGGCCGTTGATCTCGGCGACCGTCTCCCCCTTGGCCCGCAGCGCGACCACGAAGCCGGCGATCTGGGCGTCGGTGGCCTCGCCGCGCATGATCCGGTCCATGGCCCAGGCGGTGTCCTCGGCGCTCAGGTCCCGGCCGCTGAGCAGGGCGTCGAGGACGCCCGGCCAGCCGCGGGCCGCCACGCTGTCGCCGCCTGCCGGGGTCGCCACGTTCATGGTCCGCTCCTGCTGTCGTCGCCCGCCGATGTGGGGGCCCACGTCGAATGGGAAGGGGTTCAGCCTATCCAGCCCCGGGGACGGCAAAGAGCCCCGTCCAGCGTCTGGACGGGGCTCTCGCCGTGGCGACACCGGGACTGACCTGAATCAGTCCCTCATGTGGGATCAGTGGTGGCCGTGGCCGCTCTGGATCTCCTTGTACTCCTCCACCGTGGGCTTCGGAATCTGGTTGTTCTCGGCGTAGTAGCCCTTGCTGAGCTTCGCGCGCAGCTTCTCGCTGAGCTTCACCTTGCGCTCGACGCCGTTCTCGTCGACCGTCGGGCCGATCTCGATCGGCTCGTACTGCGTGTACGAGGTGAGCGTGTGCAGCTTGTCCTGCGAGAGCGGCTCGTGGACCTCGACGAACTCACCGTGCGGCAGGCGCTTGATGATGCCGGTCTCGCGACCGTGCAGCACCTTGTCCCGGTCCCGGCGCTGGAGGCCGAGGCAGATCCGCTTGGTGATGACGAAGGCGATGACCGGTCCGACGAAGAAGCCGATCCGGGCGAACCAGGTGATCGAGTTGATCGACAGGTGGAAGTACTGCGCGAACATGTCGTTTCCACCGGCGATCAGCAGGATGACGTACCAGGTCAGCCATGCCACACCGAAGGCGGTACGGGTCGGGACGTTGCGCGGGCGGTCCAGGATGTGGTGCTCGCGCTTGTCGCCGGTGACCCAGGACTCGACGAACGGGTACACCGCGATCGTGGCCAGCACCAGCGGGAAGATCACCAGGGGGATGAACACGCCCAGGACGAGCGTGTGGCCCCAGAGGTTGATCTCCCAGCCTGGCATCGCGCGGATGAGGCCCTCGGAGAAGCCCATGTACCAGTCCGGCTGTGCGCCCGTGGACACGTGGTCCGGGACGTACGGGCCGAGCGCCCAGATCGGGTTGATCGAGGCGATGGCCGAGATGGCCGCGATGACGCCGAAGACCAGGAAGAAGAAGCCGCCGGCCTTCGCCATGTACACCGGGAGCAGCGGCATGCCGACGACGTTGTTGTTCGTCTTGCCGGGGCCCGCGAACTGGGTGTGCTTGTGGTAGAAGACCAGGATCAGGTGGGCCACGAGCAGGCCCATCATGATGCCGGGCAGCAGCAGGATGTGGATCGAGTAGAACCGGGCCACGAAGTCGTGGCCGGGGAACTCTCCGCCGAACAGGAACATCGACAGGTAGGTGCCGACGACCGGGACGGACAGGATGGCGCCCTGCATGAAGCGGACACCGGTGCCCGAGAGGAGGTCGTCCGGCAGCGAGTAACCGGTGAAGCCGGTGAACATGCCGAGGACCAGCAGCAGGAAGCCGAAGATCCAGTTGATCTCGCGGGGCTTGCGGAACGCGCCGGTGAAGAAGACGCGCATCATGTGCACCATCATCGCCGCGACGAAGATCAGTGCCGCCCAGTGGTGGATCTGCCGGATGAGCAGACCGCCGCGGACGTCGAAGCTGATGTCCAGGGTCGAGGCGTACGCCTCGGACATCCGGACGCCCTGCATCGGCACGTACGAGCCGTGGTAGACGACCTCGTTCATGCTCGGGTGGAAGAACAGCGTCAGGTACACACCCGTGAGGATGATGATGATGAAGCTGTAGAGGCAGATCTCACCCAGCATGAAGGACCAGTGGTCCGGGAAGATCTTGCGCATGTTGGCCTTGGCGAGGCCGTAGATGCCCAGGCGGCCGTCCGCCCAGTCCGCTACGCGCTCGCCGGCCGGCGCTTTGCGCGCCTTCGTGTCAGTGGTCGCAGTGCTCATCCGCGCTCCCAGAATGCAGGGCCGACGGGCTCTTCGAAGTCGCCGAGCGCTTCGAGGAAGCCTTCGTCATTGACACCGATCCGCAGCTGCGGAAGCGCGTGACCGGCCGGGCCGAAGATGACACGGGCGCCGTCGGAGAGGTCGAAGGTGGACTGGTGGCACGGGCAGAGCACGTGGTGCGTCTGCTGCTCGTACAGGCTGATCGGGCAGCCGACGTGGGTGCAGATCTTGGAGTAGGCCACGATCCCGTCGTGGGACCACTCCAGCTCCTGCTTGTCCTTGATGTCGTCCGGCTGGATACGGACGATCATCAGGGCGGCCTTGGCGATCTGGGACATGTAGTCGTGCGCGTCCTCCTCCAGGCCCTCGGGCTTGGCGAAGGTCAGCGAGCCGACGAGGATGTCCTCGGGGCGCAGCGGCTCCATCGTGTTCTGGTTGATGAGCAGCTTGCCCTTGGCCCACAGGGTCTTGCGCAGCTTGTCCTCGGGCAGCGGGCCCAGGTCGCGCATGATCATGACGGCGGAGAGCGGCAGCATGGCCAGCGCGCCCAGCAGGGTGTTGCGGATCAGCGGGCGGCGGGCGATGCCCGACTCCTGCGCGCCGTCGCGGAAGTCCTGCAGGACCTGAGCCTTGACCTCCGGCGGAGCGGCGATCTCGTGGCGCTCGGCGGCGACCTCGACGTCGGACATCAGGGTGCGGGCCCAGTGGACCGCGCCCGCGCCGATGCAGAAGAGCGCCGTGCCCAGCGTCATGCCCAGTGCGAAGTTGAGCGCG
Organism: Streptomyces sp. NPDC058525; assembly: GCF_042719495.1. Lineage (NCBI taxonomy): Bacteria > Bacillati > Actinomycetota > Actinomycetes > Kitasatosporales > Streptomycetaceae > Streptomyces > Streptomyces sp. NPDC058525. Next base: position 29,635 of record NZ_JBHXNP010000100.1, on the reverse strand, counting down.
CTCACCTTCCCGATGGGGAAGATGTACACGATCTTGTCGACCGGGAAGATCACGTACGAGGCGATGAAGGCCACCGTGGCCAGCATCGACAGCGTGAACAGCATCGCGACGGTGCGCTCGGAGCGCTTCGCCGCCCGCTCGTCGATGTCCTGGATGCGCGGCTTGTGAACCGGCATGCCCGGGTCGGCGAACGGGTCGTCCGCGACCGCTACGGCACCGTGGTGCGCGTCGCCCTGCTCACTCGGCAGGTGCTTCTCTTCGGGAATGTCTTGACTCATGACTTCTTGGCCTTAGCGGTGTGGGCCGCGACCCAGACGGCAACAGCGATCAGCGCACCCAGACCGAAGATCCAGCCGAACAGACCCTCGGAAACGGGACCGAGGCCGCCGAGCTTGAGGCCACCGGGGCTGGTGGACTTCTCGCCGTTGACGTTCTCGAGGTACGCGATGATGTCCTTCTTCTGCTTCTCCGGCATGGTGCTGTCCGGGAAGGAGGGCATGTTCTGCGGGCCGGTCAGCATGGCCTCGTAGATGTGCTTCGGCGAGACGTCCTCAAGGTTGGGGGCGTACTTGCCGTTCGTCAGTGCGCCGCCCTCGCCGGTGAAGTTGTGGCACTGCGCGCAGTTGTTGCGGAACAGCTCACCACCCTTGGCGATGTCGGCGCCCGCCGGGTCGTACTGCTTCTCGGTCGGCGTGATCGGACCGGCACCGAGGGAGGCGATGTACGCCGCCAGCTGGTCGATCTGCGCCTGCGAGTAGATGTTGGGCTTCTTCGGCACCTGGGCGCCGGGCTGCTGGGCGGGCATGCGGCCCGTGCTCACCTGGAAGTCGACGGCCGCGGAGCCGACGCCGACCAGGCTGGGGCCGTCAGTGGAACCCTGACCGCCGGTTCCGTGGCAGCTTGCGCAGCCCACGGCGTAGAGCTTCTTGCCCTCCTCGATGGCGAGGGACTGGGCGGTTTCATCGGCCTGCGCCTTGCCCGCGGGGGCGAAGGCGGCGTACAGCCCCCCAGTGGCCGCCAGCGCGAGGAGTAGAACGACGACCGCCGCCAGCGGATGGCGTCGTCGTGCGGAGAGCTTTTTCACGGATTACCCCGGTGTCAGGATCTTCTGCGTCGGTGTTTCTGGATGGAGTGCCGGGTCGGGCCCGGTGACGTGTTCGCTACTTGATCAGGTAGATCGTGGCGAAGAGGCCGATCCAGACGACATCGACGAAGTGCCAGTAGTAGGACACGACGATGGCCGACGTGGCCTGTTCGTGGGTGAACCTCTTGGCCGCGTACGTCCGGCCGAGGACCAGCAGGAAGGCGATGAGACCGCCCGTCACGTGCAGACCGTGGAACCCGGTGGTCAGGTAGAAGACCGAGCCGTACGGACCGGACGAGAGGCTCATGCCCTCGTGCTTGACCAGCTCGGTGTACTCGAACACCTGGCCGCCAATGAAGATCGCACCCATGACGAACGTGATGATGAACCACGTCCGGAGCTTCTTCACGTCACCGCGCTCGGCGGCGAATACGCCGAGCTGGCAGGTGAGCGAGGAGAGCACCAGGATCGTCGTGTTCGTCGCCGAGAAGGGCAGGTTCAGGCTCGAGGCCTGTTCTGTCCAGTACTCGGCGCCTGTCACGGATCGCAGGGTGAAGTACATCGCGAAGAGGGCCGCGAAGAACATCAGCTCGGAACTCAACCAGATGATGGTTCCGACGCTGACGAGGTTCGGCCGGTTGACCGTCGGGTGCGCGTGCCCGGTATCTACTGTCGTTGCTGTCGCCACGACCGACATTATGTCGGTCGCTTATCCCGCCCTCACCCCGGGGGGTGCCGTTCGGAGTGTCCGGGGCGTGTGCAAGGCCCGAACGGCCCATCAGATGAGCCAATGAGCGTCTCGCGCGAGGTGTCCGAACCGATGTTGACAGCGCATCGGGAGGAGTAGCATCCCGCGCAACATCAACGTGATTCACGTGACATGTGGAGGAACGAAATGCGGGCGACTGCGCGGGTTCTGGTCTACAGCGACGACGCGGGCACCCGGGAGCAGGTGCGGCTGGCGGCAGGGCGCAGGCCGGCCGCGGACCTGCCGCCGGTGGAGTTCCTGGAGTGCGCGACGCTGCCGGCGGTCCTGACGGAGCTGGACGCGGGCGGTGTGGACGTGTGCGTGCTGGACGGCGAGGCCGTTCCGGCCGGGGGCATGGGCGTGTGCCGGCAGATCAAGGACGAGATCTTCCGGTGTCCGCCGGTGCTGTTGCTGATGGGGCGCCCCCAGGACGCCTGGCTGGCCACGTGGAGCCGTGCGGACGCCGCCGTGACCCTTCCGGTGGACCCGGTGGAGTTCGCGGACGCACTGGCGGCCCTGCTGCGCTCCCGTCTGTCCTCCTCGGCGGCCTGACGGGGCGTCTGCGGGCCCGCGGGGCCCACGGGGTTCCCGTGGGCCCGCGTGCGGGCCGGGGTCAGACGGTGGGGCGCAGGCGGGCCTGGTCGGTGGTGCTGCGGCCCTCCTGGGTGCCCTTGAGGAGGGCGCTGCCCTCGCGCCAGTCCTTCCAGTCCATGTTCCAGTCGCCGAAGCCGTTGCCGAAGATGTCCATGTCGTCGCCGATGCTGTTGATCACCTCGACGAGGTCGCCCTCGGTGATGTTCTCGTAGAACCAGGCGGCGTTGCCGGTGCTCATGCCGGTGCAGCCGTGGCTGACGTTCGCGTAGCCGTGCGAGCCGATGGACCACGGGGCGGCGTGGACGTATTCACCACTCCAGGTGACGCGGGTGGCGTAGTAGACGGGCAGGTTGTAGTACTCGCTGCCGCCGATGCCGACGGAGTCGCCGCGCATCCGGACGAAGTACTGCTTGCCGAGGACGACCTTGATGCCGTTGCGGGTGGAGAATCCGGGCTTGCCGGTGGTGATCGGGATGGAATTGATCACTTCTCCGTTGCGCTTGAAGGTCATCCAGTGCGACGCGGCGTCGGTGATGACCTCGACGCGGTCGCCGATCTCCAGCTTGAGCGGCTTGGCCGCGGCCCCGTAGAGGTGGTCCTGGACCCTGACGCCCTCCAGGTTGCTCCGTACGGAGATCTCGGTGTTGGCGGGCCAGTACTCCTTGGGGCGGTAGTGCAGCCTCTTGTCGTCGACCCAGTGCCAGGCGCCTTCGACGCCGGCGGGGGCGCTGACGACGAGACCCCTTTCGATGACGCCGCGGGCGGCCTTGTCCTTGACGGGTTCGCTGAGGTCGGCCGTGAGGGGCTGTCCGACGCCGTATTTGCCTTCCTCCGGGCCGAATTCGACCTTCAGGACGCCTTTGGCCGGGGTGGTGTCGAACGTGATCGTGCGCTGCCCCGGGGCGCCCTTGGCGTTCTCGGTGCTGACGGTGACCGTGTAGCGGACGCCCGCGGCCATGGACACCGTGTTGTGCCAGCGATCGCCCTTGGCGGACAGTTCGCCCGCCAGGCGGCGCCCGTGGGTGTCCACGACGGTGACGTCGGTGATCCGTGCCTCACCCCCCTTCGTCGTGACTTCGAGGGGCTTGTCGGGGTCCACCGGGCGGCTGCCGGCGGCCTGGTTGAAGGCGACTTGGCCACCCGCGTCGTACGGGCGGGCTGACAGCGGGTTGTCGCCGGACCCGCATGCGGTGGCGCCGGCCCCGAGGGACGCGACCAGCAGGGAGCAGCTGAGTACCGTCCAAAGACGCGGTGAGTGCTTCATGGACCCAACGCTATGAAGGTATGACAATTACGGCGCGCGGGGTGACTGCAAACGAGGGGCCCGGACTCCTCCGAAGAGGTGTCCGGGCCCCAGGTTCACTGCGTGTTACGGGTCTGGCTACTGGTTCTGGTTCTCACCGCGGTAGTACTCGTACACCCAGCCCCACAGGCCGATCAGGATGACCGGGGCCGAGAAGTACATGAGCCACCAGCCGAAGATGACGCCCATGAACGCGAACGCGCCACCGATCGCCAGCGAGAGCGGCTGCCAGCTGTGCGGGGCGAAGAACCCCAGCTCGCCCGCCTCGTCGGCGACGTCGGCCTCCAGGTTGTCCTGGGCCATCTCGTCGACTCGCTTGGCCGTGAAGGCCAGGTAGTAGCCGATCATGACGGTCAGGCCGAAGGTAAGGAACAGCGCGGTGGTGCCTACGGGCTCCTTCGACCACACGCCGTACACGACGGCCATGATCAGGATGAAGAAGGAGAGCCAGAGGAACATCTTGCCCTGGATCTTCACTTGCCGGCCTCCTTGCCGCTGGTGACGGCCTGCGCAGCGCCGTGGTCCTCGAGGTGGTCGAGGGCCGCGATCTCAGGGTGGTGCAGGTCGAACGCCGGGGACTCGGAACGGATCCGCGGCAGGGTGAGGAAGTTGTGCCGCGGCGGCGGGCAGGACGTCGCCCACTCGAGCGAACGGCCGTAGCCCCACGGGTCGTCGACCTCGATCTTCTTCCCGTACTTCGCCGTCTTCCAGACGTTGTACATGAAGGGCAGCATCGACAGGCCGAGCAGGAACGAGCTGATCGTCGAGATGGTGTTCAGCGCGGTGAACCCGTCGGCGGCCAGGTAGTCCGCGTAACGGCGCGGCATGCCCTCGGCGCCCAGCCAGTGCTGCACCAGGAAGGTGCCGTGGAAGCCGATGAACAGCGTCCAGAAGGTGATCTTGCCGAGGCGCTCGTCCAGCATCTTGCCCGTGAACTTCGGCCACCAGAAGTGGAAGCCGGAGAACATCGCGAAGACCACGGTGCCGAAGATGACGTAGTGGAAGTGCGCGACGACGAAGTACGAGTCGGAGACGTGGAAGTCCATCGGGGGCGAGGCCAGGATGACGCCGGTCAGACCACCGAAGGTGAAGGTGATCAGGAAGCCGACGGCCCAGAGCATCGGTGTCTCGAAGGACAGTGAGCCCTTCCACATGGTGCCGATCCAGTTGAAGAACTTCACACCGGTCGGTACCGCGATCAGGAAGGTCATGAAGGAGAAGAACGGCAGCAGCACACCGCCGGTGACGTACATGTGGTGGGCCCACACGGTCACCGAAAGGCCGGCGATCGCGATAGTCGCGCCGATCAGGCCGATGTAACCGAACATCGGCTTGCGCGAGAAGACCGGGATGACCTCGGAAATGATTCCGAAGAACGGCAGGGCGATGATGTACACCTCTGGGTGTCCGAAGAACCAGAAGAGGTGTTGCCACAGCAAGGCGCCGCCGTTGGCGGAGTCGAACACGTGCGCACCGAACTTGCGGTCGGCCTCCAGCGCGAAGAGCGCGGCGGCCAGCACCGGGAAGGCGAGCAGGACCAGGACACCGGTCAGCAGCACGTTCCAGGTGAAGATCGGCATGCGGAACATCGTCATGCCGGGGGCGCGCATGCAGATGATCGTGGTGATGAAGTTGACCGAGCCGAGGATCGTGCCGAAGCCGGAGAAGGCCAGACCCATGATCCACATGTCGGCGCCGATGCCCGGCGAGCGGACCGCGTCCGACAGCGGGGAGTAGGCGAACCAGCCGAAGTCGGCCGCGCCGTTCGGCGTGGCGAAGCCGGCCACCGCGATGGTCGAGCCGAAGAGGTACAGCCAGTACGCGAACATGTTCAGCCGCGGGAACGCCACGTCGGGCGCGCCGATCTGCAGCGGCATGATCCAGTTCGCGAATCCGGCGAACAGCGGCGTCGCGAACATCAGCAGCATGATCGTGCCGTGCATCGTGAACGCCTGGTTGAACTGCTCGTTCGACATGATCTGCGTGCCCGGACGGGCCAGCTCGGCGCGCATGAACAGCGCCATGACGCCGCCGATGATGAAGAACACGAACGACGTGACCAGGTACATCGTGCCGATGGTCTTGTGGTCGGTGGTGGTGAGCCACTTGACGACCACATTGCCCGGCTGCTTGCGCCGTACCGGCAGCTCGTTCTCGTACGAGTCAGCTGCGGCGGCACCCTGGGATTCGTTGAGGATGCTCACAGTTTGTTCGTCTCCGCATTCCGGGCCGGGTCGGTCTGCTTGATGCCGGCCGGCAGGAAGCCGGTCTGACCCTTCTCCGCCAGCTCCTTCAGGTGCGCCCGGTACTCCTCGGGCGAGACCACCTTGACGTTGAAGAGCATCCGGGAGTGGTCGACGCCGCAGAGCTCGGCGCACTTGCCCATGAAGGTGCCTTCTTGGGTCGGGGTGACCTCGAAGACGTTGGTGTGGCCCGGGATGACGTCCTGCTTGAACAGGAAGGGGACCACCCAGAAGGAGTGGATGACGTCGTTCGACGACAGGATGAAGCGGACCTTCTCACCCTTGGGCAGGTACAGCGTCGGCCCGGGGTTGTTGGTGTCCGCGTTGCGGTCGCCGGGGACGCCCTTCTGGTAGACGCCTTCGGCGCCCGCGGGGAAGTCCTTGGTGAAGCGGTCCGGGATGGAGGCGAGTTCCTTCGGAACCTCGCCCGCCTTCGGGGTCGCCGCGTCGCCGTCGACGTTCTCGATGTAGTTGAAGCCCCAGCTCCACTGGAAGCCGATCACGTTGATCGTGTGCGCCGGCTTGGCGGAGAGGGAGAGCAGCTTCGACTCGTCACGCGCGGTGAAGTAGAAGAGCACCGAGACGATGATGAGCGGGACCACGGTGTACAGCGCCTCGATGGGCATGTTGTACCGGGTCTGCGGGGGGACCTCCACCTTCGTCCGGCTGCGCCGGTGGAAGATGACGCTCCACATGATCAGGCCCCACACCAGGATGCCTGTGATGAGCGCGGCCGCCCAGGATCCCTGCCACAGGGAGAGGATGCGCGGCGCCTCCTCGGTTACCGGCGTCGGCATTCCGAGGCGGGGGAAGTCTTTCCATGTAAACGAGCAACCAGTGGCGGTCGCCAGGACCACGCCCGCAGTCAGCGCCTGCAGCAGCTTCCGCCGCATCGGGCGCCGCGGCGAGCGGTCGGAGCCGTAGGGACTCACGTAGCGCCTTCCCGAGAGTCTCGGCCCGCGCGGCCGGCCGCGGCCGTGTTCGGGTCGGTCGCCGGCCCTGACGCAGGCAGGGGTTTGGATGTTTATGCGGACCAAACCCTACTGGACGCTATTTGGGGTCGCGCGGGGAGGGTGCCCAACGCGCCGCTACTGCCCCCGAAGGGATGGATCCGCCGTCCGGGGGATGCTGCGAGTGGCCCTGAATGGCGGCCTCCGGAAGACATCTGACGGCCCCTGACCTCGGGCGCTCGCGGTCGGCGGCTAGCGTGCCCGTATGCCGTACTTCGACACCGCGTCCGCCGCCCCGCTGCACCCCGTGGCCCGGCAGGCGCTGCAGGCCTCCCTGGACGAGGGCTGGGCCGACCCCGCCCGCTTGTACCGGGAGGGCAGGCGGGCGCGGCTGCTGCTGGACGCGGCCCGGGAGGCGGCCGCGGAGGCGGTGGGGTGCCGGGCCGACGAGCTGGTGTTCACTCCTTCGGGGACGCACGCGGTTCACACGGGGGTCGCGGGGGTCCTCGCGGGCCGCCGGCGCGTCGGAAGCGGTCTGGTCGTGTCTGCGGTCGAACACAGTTCTGTACTCCACGCGGCGGAGGTGCACGAGGCCGCCGGGGGCACGGTCACCGAGGTCCCGGTGGACCGGTACGGCGCGGTGACGGCCGCCGGGTACGCGGACGCGGTGGGCCCGTCGACCGCGCTGGCCGCCCTCCAGTCCGCCAACCACGAGGTGGGCACGGTCCAGCCGGTGGCGGAGGTGGCCGGGGTCTGCGCCGAGGCGGGGGTCCCGCTGCTGGTGGACGCGGCGCAGTCGCTGGCGTGGGGGCCGGTGGAGGGCGCGTGGTCCGTGCTGGCCGGCAGTGCGCACAAGTGGGGCGGCCCGCCGGGGGTGGGGCTGCTGGCGGTGCGCAAGGGGGTCCGGTTCTCGCCCCAACACCCGGCGGACGAACGGGAGTCGGGCCGCTCCCCCGGCTTCGCGAACCTTCCGGCGATCGTGGCGGCGGCGGCGTCCTTGCGGGCCGTGCGGGCCGAGGCCGACGCGGAGGCGGCGCGGCTGCGGATCCTGGTGGACCGGATCCGGCGGCGGGTGGTCCGGCTGGTCCCGGACGTGGAGGTGGTCGGCCATCCGGACCGGCGGCTGCCCCACCTGGTCACGTTCTCCTGCCTGTACGTCGACGGCGAGATCCTGCTGCACGAGCTGGACCGGGCCGGCTACTCGGTCTCCTCGGGCTCCTCGTGCACGAGCTCGACGCTGACCCCCAGTCACGTGCTGCGGGCGATGGGGGTGCTGTCGGAGGGCAACGTACGGGTGTCCCTGCCGCCGGGGACCACGGCGGAGGAGGTCAACGGGTTCCTGGAGGTGCTGCCGGGGGCGGTGTCCGGGGTACGGGAGCGGCTGGGCGTGGCCGAGCCGGCCCCGGCGGCCCCGGAGCCGGGCTCGGGGCCGGACTCGCTGGAGCTGGACGCGCTCGGGCTGCGGTGTCCGCAACCGGTGATCGAGCTGGCGGCGGCGATCGGGCGGGTGCCGGTGGGGGGCACGGTCACGGTCGTCTCCGACGACGAGGTGGCGCGGCTGGACATCCCGGCGTGGTGCGGGATGCGGGGGCATGCGTACCTCGGCGAAGCCGCCCGCGAACGAGGCACGGCCTACACAGTCCGCCGCCTCCTCTGACCAGGCTCCGCCCAAGCCCTGGGGCTCCGCCCCAGACCCCGCGCCTCAAACGCCGGCGGGGCTGGAATTGCCCTACGGGCAATCCAGCCCCGTCGGGCGGGGCGGGGGTTACGACAGGTGGGCCTTTACTTCGGTGGCGGCCTCGTCGCCGTACGCCTTGGTGAAGCGCTCCATGAAGTGCGCCCGGGCCAGGGTGTACTCCTGGGTGCCCAGGGTCTCGATGACCAGCGTGGCCAGCATGCAGCCGACCTGCGCGGCGCGCTCCAGGCCGACGCCCCAGCCCAGCCCCGTCAGGAACCCGGCTCGGAACGCGTCGCCGACACCCGTCGGGTCGACCTTCGCGTTCTCCTCCGGGCAGCCGATCACGATCGGCTCCTCGCCGGCCCGCTCGATCCGGACGCCGTTCGAGCCCAGCGTGGTCACCCGCGTGCCGACCTTCGCGAGGATCTCCGCGTCCGACCAGCCCGACTTGGACTCGATGAGGCCCTTCTCGTACTCGTTCGAGAAGAGGTACGTCGCGCCCTCCATCAAGGTGCGGATGTTGTCGCCGTCCATCCGGGCGATCTGCTGCGAGAAGTCGGCGGCGAAGGGGATGCCCCGCGTCCGGCACTCCTCCGTGTGGCGCAGCATCGCCTCGGGGTCGTCCGCGCCGATCAGGACCAGGTCGAGCCCGCCCACCCGGTCGGCGACGGCCTTCAGCTCGATCAGGCGGGCCTCGCTCATCGCGCCCGTGTAGAAGGAGCCGATCTGGTTGTGGTCGGCGTCCGTGGTGCACACGAAGCGCGCGGTGTGCAGCACCTCGGAGATGCGCACGGACTCGGTGTCGACGCCGTGCCGGTCGAGCCAGGCGCGGTACTCGTCGAAGTCGTAGCCGGCGGCGCCGACCAGGATCGGGCGGCTGCCGAGCTGCCCCATGCCGAAGCAGATGTTCGGGCCGACACCGCCCCGCCGGACGTCGAGGTTGTCGACGAGGAAGGAGAGGGAGACCGTGTGCAGCTGGTCCGCGACCAGCTGGTCGGCGAAACGGCCGGGGAAGGTCATGAGGTGGTCGGTGGCGATGGAGCCGGTGACTGCGATGCGCACGGCGTGACGCTCCTGCGGAGGACGGCAAGGGGGACAGTCAAAACTACCCGGTCCAGGGCCCGGTGCCGAACGGCCGAAACTACCCCGTAGTAGGTCTTTCTTCACGTACGGCGCGGTGCCTACGGTGCCTTCATGACCTATACCGACGGCTACGGCTACGGCCACTCCGAGTACACCGAGTACACCGCCGACAGGCGCGCCGCGGAAGCCTCGCGGCAGCCCGGCTTCGCCCGGATGCTCGGCGACTGCGCCCGGATGGCCCCGCACTGGGCGGCGGAGGCGGGCCCGCGGCCGGTCCGCGTGGCACCCTCGCAGATCCACGGGATCAGCGTGCCCCCGGCCTCGGCGCGGCTGATCGCGTCGACGGCGGCGTACGGGGACCAGTAGGGCGGGAACCGGTTGCGCCCCTGTTCCGTCCCACCCGCATCAGGCAGGACGGGACAGGGTGAAGGAGCGATGCGGTGACCAGCGAACAACCCGGCACATCACGCGGCACACGGCGGCGGCCGTCCTGGGCCGTCGGCTCGATCGCGGCCGCCGTCCTGCTCGCGGGCGGCGGGACGGCGTACTGGGCGTCCACCGCGCACGGCGACGGTGCGGGCCCCGGTACGGAGCGCGGCGCGGCCTCGGCGCCGCGTGACGCGGCCGACCCGTCGGGGCCGGGGATCGCGCCCGGGGAGCCCGACCCGTCCGGCGGCGGGGTCGTCTACCGGGCCGACGTCAAGCTGCCGGAGGCCCCGGCCTCCGCGCCCTCCTTCCGGGCGTCCGGGGAGGTCTCCGCGGACGCGGTGGCCCGCCTCTCCGCGGCGCTGGGCGTGCCGGGCACGCCGCGGCTGAACGGGGACGTCTGGCTGACCGGGGAGGCCGCCGACGGTTCGGGGCCGCGGCTCACGGTGACCCGTACGGCCCCGGGCACGTGGAACTTCAACCGCTTCCAGGCGGGTACGGGGGCCGGGACGGGCGACGACTGTGTCCGCGGCAAGGACACCTGCGGCCCCGCCACCCTCCCGCGGGACGCGGGGGCCGCAGGGAGCTCGGGGCAGGCAGGGAGCTCGGGGAACGCGGGCTCCTCTGGCAAGCCGGTCTCCGAGGAGGCCGCGAAGGCTGCGGCCCGCCCGGTGCTGGCCGCGGCCGGCCAGGACGGGGCCGCGCTGGACGCCCGGCTGGTCCAGGGCTCGGTACGGGTGGTGGCCGCGGACCCGGTGGTCGGCGGGCTGCCCACGCAGGGCTGGTCCACCAGGGTGAGCGTCGGCCACGACGGCTCGGTGGTGGCGGGCAGCGGCGAACTGGCGGCCCCGGTGCGGGCGGCCGAGCAGCAGGTGGTCGGGGCCGTGGAGGCGCTGGCCCGGCTGAACGCGAGGTCGGGCGGTACGGACGGCGGCGGCACCGGGCCGAGCGCCTGCGCGACCTCGGTCCCGCTGGAGCCGCAGGGCCCGTCGGGGGCCGCGGACACGCCGCCGTGCAATCCGGAGCCGCGGCCGATGAAGCCGCCGCGTACGGAGACGGTCAAGGGCGCCGTGCTGGGCCTGGTGCCCGGGACGGTGGACGGGGCGCGGGGTCTGGTGCCGGCCTGGCTGTTCGAGGTGGCGGGCAAGGGCGGGGCGGCGGGCCACACGGTGGCCGAGCCGGCGGGCGCCGAGGGCGGCGGTTCCACCGAGCCGGCGCCGCCGAAGGACGGCCGGACCGTGCCCGGGTTCTCGTACGCGGAGGCGGACCGGAAGCTGACGGTGAACTTCTGGGGCAGCCCGTGCAGCAGCTACGCGGCGTCGGCCCGGGAGTCCGCCGACTCGGTCCTGGTGAAGATCACGGACACTCCGCTCCAGCCGGGGCAGGCCTGCATCATGCTCGCGCAGGAGATGTCCGTCACGGTCACGCTCGAGAAGCCGCTGGGCGACCGGAAGGTGGTCGACGCGGGCACGGGCAAGCCACTGCCCCGGCAGTAGCGGCGGATTCCGGACACCGCGGGGGCGTCGACACGGCGCGAGGGCCCGTTTCCGGTCGCTGGTGCGACCGGAAACGGGCCCTCGTGCGTGTACCGGTCCAGGCTTAGCTGAACGAGTCGCCGCAGGCGCAGGAGCCCGTGGCGTTCGGGTTGTCGATGGTGAAGCCCTGCTTCTCGATGGTGTCGACGAAGTCGATGGAGGCACCGTGCAGGTACGGGGAGCTCATCCGGTCGGTGACGACCTTCACACCGTCGAAGTCCTTCACGACGTCGCCGTCGAGGGAGCGCTCGTCGAAGAAGAGCTGGTAGCGCAGGCCGGAGCAGCCGCCGGGCTGGACGGCGACGCGGAGCGCCAGGTCATCGCGGCCTTCCTGCTCCAGCAGGGTCCTGACCTTCTCGGCGGCGGCGTCGGACAGGAGGATGCCGTCGCTCACAGTGGTCTTGTCGTCCTGTACGGACATCTGCATTCACTCCCGAAGTGGGCGGCTCCCCGCCGGAGGCAGGGAAACGTCGGACTCTTGCCGTCGGTGGCAACGAGCGGGACCGCGGATTCATTCCGGGACCCGACGCTTGTTTCAGATATTCATGCTCGCACATCGCGGGTCGGGCGGGGCCTGAGGATCGACGGGGTGATGCGTCACATTGACGCTATCGGCATCGTCAAAGTGACGTGAAGCGGTTATGATAGATAACGTCAAGTAGACGAGAAGTCGAACCGGCGCCAGAAGAAGTCCCTCGTCAGTCCCTCGTCGCAGAACAGAAAGGGTGCGTGTCGTGACCACCGCCCAGCCTTTGGACGTCCAGCCGACGCCCCTCGCCCTGCTGCTGCTCGGCCGCGAGGCCGACCCCAAGAGCGAGCGCGGGGTGGAATGCCCCGGCGACCTGCCCTCGCCGTCGGACCCGGACCTCGTGGCGCGCGCCCGCGCGGCCAAGGAGAAGCTCGGGGACAAGGTCTTCATCCTCGGCCACCACTACCAGCGTGACGAGGTCATCGAGTTCGCCGACGTCACCGGCGACTCCTTCAAGCTGGCCAAGGACGCGGCCGCCAAGCCGGAGGCCGAGTACATCGTCTTCTGCGGCGTGCACTTCATGGCCGAGTCCGCGGACATCCTGACCTCCGACGACCAGAAGGTGGTCCTCCCGGACCTGGCCGCCGGCTGCTCGATGGCCGACATGGCCACCGCCGAGCAGGTCGCGGAGTGCTGGGACGTGCTGACCGAGGCCGGCGTGGCCGGTGTGACGGTCCCCGTCTCGTACATGAACTCCTCCGCCGACATCAAGGCCTTCACGGGCAGGCACGGCGGCACGATCTGCACCTCGTCCAACGCGAAGAAGGCCCTGGAGTGGGCGTTCGAGCAGGGCGAGAAGATCCTCTTCCTCCCGGACCAGCACCTGGGCCGCAACACGGCCGTCCGCGACATGGGCATGTCCCTGGACGACTGCGTCCTGTACAACCCGCACAAGCCGAACGGCGGCCTGACCGCGGAGCAGCTGCGGAACGCCAAGATGATCCTGTGGCGCGGGCACTGCTCGGTGCACGGCCGGTTCTCGGTCGACTCCGTCAACGACGTGCGCGCCCGCATCCCCGGCGTGAACGTCCTGGTGCACCCCGAGTGCAAGCACGAGGTCGTGGCGGCCGCGGACTACGTCGGTTCGACGGAGTACATCATCAAGGCGCTGGAGGCGGCCCCGGCCGGCTCCAAGTGGGCGATCGGCACCGAGCTGAACCTGGTCCGCCGCCTGGCGAACCGTTTCGCCGCGGAGGACAAGGAGGTCGTCTTCCTCGACAAGACGGTCTGCTTCTGCTCGACGATGAACCGCATCGACCTCCCCCACCTGGTGTGGACCCTGGAGTCCCTGGCCGAGGGCAACCTCGTCAACCAGATCCAGGTCGACAAGGAGACCGAGGGCTTCGCGAAGCTGGCCCTGGAGCGGATGCTGGCGCTGCCGTAACCACGGCACGGAACGACGGAAGGGGCACCCGGACGGGTGCCCCTTCCGTTTGATCTCCGCACGGGGTGCCCCGGCACGCCGGAGGGGCGCTCCCGGGTGGGAGCGCCCCTCCGGGTCGGTCAGACCGTGGCCGGGGTCTCGTCGTCCTGGGCGGACGACGGGGCCGGGACCACCGTCAGGCGGGACTCGCGCTTGGCGGTGCGCTTCGCGCGGCGGCGCTCCTTGCGGAGCTCCACCATCGTGTAGAGCGTCGGGACCAGGAGCAGGGTCAGCAGGGTGGAGCTGACCAGGCCGCCGATCACCACGACCGCGAGCGGCTGCGAGATGAAGCCGCCCTCGCCGGTGACGCCGAGCGCCATCGGCAGCAGCGCGAAGATCGTCGCCAGGGCGGTCATCAGGATCGGGCGGAGCCGGTGCCGGCCGCCCTCGACGACGGCCTCGACGACGCCGAGGCCCTGGGCGCGGTACTGGTTGACCAGGTCGATCAGGACGATCGCGTTGGTCACCACGATGCCGATGAGCATCAGCATGCCGATCATCGCCGGGACGCCCATCGGGGTGCCGGTGACGATCAGCAGGCCGAGCGCGCCGGTCGCCGCGAACGGGATGGAGACCAGCAGGATCAGCGGCTGGATCAGCGACCGGAAGGTCGCGACGAGCAGCATGAACACGATCGCGATGGCCGCGAGCATGGCCAGGCCGAGCGAGCCGAAGGCCTCGTCCTGGTCCTCCGAGACGCCGCCGATGGAGGCCGTGGCGCCGTCCGGCAGGTCCAGGGCCTTGAGCTTGGTCTGGAGCTCGGTGCTGACCGCGCCCGTGTTGTCGCCCAGCGGCTTCGCGGTGACGGTGGCGGCGCGGGCGCCGTCGATCCGGGTCATCGCGACCGGGCCGGGGACCACCTTGACCTCGGCGATGTCGCCGAGCTTGACCGGGCCGACCGGCAGGGCCTGCAGTTCGGCCAGGGTGGTGGCCGGCTGCGCGGACCTGATGACGATGTCGCGCTCGGTGTTGTCCAGGACGGCCTTGCCCGCCGGGTTGCCCCGTACGGCCTGCGCGACGATCGCGCCGAGCGCGGCCTGGTTCAGGCCCGCGTCCGCGGCCTTGGGGGTGGCGGTGACGGAGATCCGCGGCACGGACTGGGACAGGTCGCTCTGTACGTCGGTGACGTCCTTGAGCTTGGCCACCTCCGCGCGGACCTGCTCGGCGGCCTTGGCGAGGACCTCGCCGTCGCCGGCCTTGACGACGACGCTGAGGTTCTGGCTGCCGAAGCCGTCGCCCGCGGCGATGCGGGTCTCGCCGATGCCGTCGAGGGCGGCGAGCTTGCCCTCGATCTGCTTCTTGACGGCCTCCGCCTTGCCGGAGTCCTTCAGAGTGACCTGGTACGAGGCCTGGTTGGAGCCCGTACCGCCGCCGAACGCGGCGAGGAAGCCGGAGGAGCCGACGGTGACCTGGTAGCTCTTGACGCCCTCGACCGAGGCCAGCGCCTGCTCGATCTTGCGGCTCGCCTCGTCGGAGGCGGCCAGCGAGGTGCCGGGGGCCAGCTCCTGCTTGACCGTCAGGACGTCCTGCTCACCCTGGTCGAAGAAGTTGGTCTTCAGCTGCGGGGTCATCCCGAAGGTGCCGACCAGGACGACGACCGCGATCGCGACACTGGTCATGCGGCGCCGGGTGGCGAAGCCCAGGACGCGGACGTACAGGCGCTGGAGCTTGCTGCGCGCCTCCTTCTCCTCGGCCTCGCGGCGGGCCTTCGCCGGGTCCTCGGCAGCGCCCTTCGGCGCGCGCAGGAACCAGTACGAGAGCACCGGCACGACCGTCAGCGACACCAGCAGCGAGGCCAGCAGCGCGGCGGTGACGGTGAGCGAGAAGGAGCCGAAGAGCTCGCCGATCATGCCGCCGGTGAGGCCGATCGGCAGGAAGACGGCGACGGTGGTGAGGGTGGAGGAGGTGACCGCGCCGGCGACCTCCTTGACCGCGATGATGATGGCGGCCTCGCGCTCCTCGCCGTAGCCGAGGTGGCGCTTGATGTTCTCCAGGACCACGATCGAGTCGTCGACGACGCGGCCGATGGCGATGGTGAGCGCGCCCAGCGTCAGCATGTTGAGCGACAGGTCGCGGGTCCACAGCACGATGAGCGCGAGGACCACGGACAGCGGGATGGAGACCGCGGTGACCAGCGTGGAGCGCAGCGAGGCCAGGAAGACCAGGATCACGATCACCGCGAAGAGCAGGCCGAGCAGGCCCTCGGTGGTGAGGCTGGAGATGGACTTCGCGACGGCCGGGCCCTGGTCGCTGACGACGGTGAGGTCGGCGCCGGAGCCGAGCGTGGAGCGCAGTTCGGGCAGCTTGTCCTTGACGGCGTCCGAGATGGCGACGGCGCTGCCGTCCTTGTCCATCGTCAGGACAAGCGCGAGGCTGGGCTTGCCGTTGGTGCGGGTGATCGAGACGGCCTTGGCGGGCTCCTGCTTCACGGTGGCGACGTCGCCGAGGCGGACGGCCGGGTTGCCGGGGCCGGGGCTCAGGCGCAGGTCCTCGACCTGGGCGAGGGAGGTGTAGCCGGCGCCGACGCGGACGGTCCGGTTCTTGCCCTCCTCGTCGAAGGAGCCTGCGGGTACGGTCGCGCCGCCCGCCTGGAGGCCCTGGGCGAGGGCGGCGCCGTCGAGGCCGGCAGCCGCGAGCTTCGCGTTGTCGGGGGTGACGGTGACCTGGAGGTCCTGGACGCCGTCGACGGTGACCTGGCCGACGCCGTCGATGTCCGAGAGGACGGGGACGACGGACTTCTCGAGCTGGTCGGCGAGGGCCTGCTGGTCCTTGTCGGAGGTGACGGCGAGGATGACGGTCGGGATGTCGTCGGTGGAGCCGGCCACCACCTGCGGGTCCACTTCGGCGGGCAGCCGGACGCGGGCCCGGTTGACGGCCTGCTGTACGTCGGCGACGAGCTGCTTGGTGCCGCTGTCGCCGTAGTCGAAGGTGGCCATGATGAGGGCGTTGCCCTCGCTGGCGGTGGAGGTGATGCCGGTGATGCCGTCGACGCCCTTGAGCATGGCTTCGATCGGTTCGACGACCTGCTTCTCCACCACGTCGGGCGAGGCGCCCTGATACGGCGCGAGCACGGACACCATGGGCAGTTCGATGGAGGGCAGCAACTGCTGCTTGAGCTGCGGGATGGCTATGGCGCCGAAGAGGAGCGCGACGATCGACACGAGGCCGATCAACGCCCTTTGGGCAAGGCTGAAGCGGGACAGCCAGGACATGGATAGGGATCTCTCTGCTGTGACGTCGGCGAAGGGCACTCCAGCCTTTCGTACGCCGCGGCGCCGTTGCGTCGCTCGCAGGTCCCGTCCTTATGTGCGGCATACCGCGTCCGTAGTACGCCGCACTACTCCGCGCCGTGCCGCGCTACTCGGCTCGGGGCCGGACCAGTCCCGATTCGTAGGCAATGACCACCAATTGGGCGCGGTCGCGGGCGCCCAGCTTGGCCATGGCCCGGTTCACATGGGTCTTGACGGTGAGCGGGCTGACTTCGAGCCGCCCGGCGATCCCGTCGTTGGACAGTCCCGCGGCGACGTGGACGAGGACCTCGCGTTCCCGGACGGTCAGCGCGGCGAGCCGCTCCGCGTGCGATCCGGCCGCGGAGCCGGCGGCCGGGTCGGCGCCGCCGCCCTGGGCGAGGAAGGTGGCGATGAGCCCCTTGGTGGCGGCCGGGGAGAGCAGGGCCTCGCCGGCGTGCGCGACGCGGATGGCGTTGAGGAGGTCCTCGGGCTCGGCTCCCTTGCCGAGGAAGCCGGAGGCGCCGGCCCGCAGGGCGGCGGCGACGTACTCGTCCACCTCAAAGGTCGTCAGCATCACCACGCGCACGGCGGCGAGTTCCGGGTCGCCGCTGATCATGCGGGTGGCGGCGAGTCCGTCGGTTCCGGGCATCCGGATGTCCATGAGCACGACGTCGGCGCGGGTCTGCCGGGCCAGCGCGTAGGCCTGCGCCCCGTCGGAGGCCTCCCCGACGACTTCCATGTCCGGTTCGGAGTCGACGAGCACCTTGAAGGCGCTGCGCAGCAGGGCCTGGTCGTCGGCGAGCAGCACCTTGATGGGCGGGGTCGGGTCCGTCGGAGTGTCGTCCACGGGGTGAGCGTACGCGGGCCCGCGCGGGCGGGGTCCGGTCAGCCCAGGGCGAGGACGACCAGGGCGGTGGTCGCGGAGACCTCGGCCAGCGCTCCGAAGACGTCGCCGGTGACCCCGTCGAAGCGCCGGACGCAGCGGCGCAGCAGGAGTTCGGAGGCGAGGAGGGCGGCGAGGACGGCGGCGGCGTACTGGCCTGCGGCCGGGAGGCCCAGCGGGAGGGCGGCGGCCGCGGCGAGCAGGACGACCGCGGCGGTGGCGGCGGCGGCCGCGGCGCGCGGGACCACTCCGGCGACGGCGGCGCCGAGCCCTCCGGGGCGGGCGGCCGGGACTCCTTCGCGGGAGGCGAGGGTCATGGCCAGCCGGGCGGTGACGGCGGCGACGACCGCGGCCAGGGCGCCGCGGATCCAGCTGTCGGCGTAGGCGTTCGACAGGGCGGCCACCTGCACCAGCAGGGCGAGGACCAGGGCCACGACGCCGAAGGGGCCGATGTCGGACTGCTTCATGATGCGCAGGGCCTCGTCGGCCGGTTTGGCGCTGCCCAGGCCGTCCGCGGTGTCGGCGAGCCCGTCCAGGTGCAGGCCCCGGGTGAGCGCGGCCGGGACGGCGACGGTGACGGCCGCGGCGAGCAGCGGGCCCCCGCCGAGCACGAGCAGGAGGGCGCCGGGCACGGCGGCGAGCAGGCCGACGACCAGCCCGGCGAGCGGGGCGCAGGCCATGCCGGTGCGGGCGGCGGGGCGGTCCCAGCGGGTGATGCGGGCGGGCAGCACGGTCAGCGTGCCGAACGCGAAGCGGACGCCGTCCAGGAGCGAGGCGCGGTCCGGGGGCGGCGTCGGGGAGGGGTCGTCGAACGAATCTGTCATCGGCCCGAACGCTACCCGCTCACCACGGACGGTAAATTACCCATTACGTACCAAATAGGGAGTCAGTGGGATGGGTCACTGGTGGTATCGGAACATCGTCGAACCGGGGAAGCTGCCCCTCCTGCTCGCCCTGCTCTCCTTCGTGACGTCCTTCCTGGTCACCCGCGTGATCACCCGGATGATCAGGGCGGGCCGGGGCCCCTTCAAGAACATCACCCCTGGCGGGATGCACATCCACCACGTGGTGCCCGGGGTGATCCTCGTGATCATCGGCGGTTTCGGGGCGGTCGGCAGCGGCCGGCACGGACTGGGCGCGGCGCTCTCGGCGATCCTCTTCGGGCTGGGGGCGGGCCTCGTCCTGGACGAGTTCGCGCTGATCCTGCACCTCGACGACGTCTACTGGAGCGAGCAGGGCCGCAAGAGCGTGGAGATCGTGGTCCTGACGGCGGCCCTGGTGGCGCTGGTCCTGGGCGGGTTCGTGCCCTTCGGCGTGAACGACCTGACCGCCGAGGAGCGGCAGAGCCGCGGGCTGGTGGCCATGAACACCGCCACCAACTTCTTCCTGGCCCTGATCGCCCTGTGGAAGGGCAAGGCCCGCACCGCGCTCTTCGGCGTGGTCATCCCGTTCGTGGCGCTGATCGGCGCGATCCGGCTGGCCCGGCCCGGCTCCCCGTACGCCAAGAAGTTCTACGCGAACCGCCCGCGGGCCCGGGCCAAGGCCGGGCTGCGCGCCTTCCACCACGACCGGCGCTGGGCGCTGCCGCGCCGCAAGTTCGAGAACTTCATCGGCGGGACCCCCGACCCGGAGCGGGCCCCCGCGCAGAAGCAGCCGCCCGCCCCCTGACACGCGAGCGGGCCCTCCCCCGGGAAGGGGAGGGCCCGATGCGCCTGGTGTCCGTTTCGCTCCGGGCGCCCCGGCCCGGATCAGCCCCTGGTCAGCCCGGGATCAGCCCGTCGTCACGGAGCATCTCCCTGACCTCGCCCAGCGTCGCGTCCTCCGCCGGCAGGATCAGCTCGGACGGCTCCAGCGCCTCGTCGGGGAGCGGCTCGCCGAGCCGCCGTACGGCATCGAGGAGGGCGCCCAGCGTGCGCCGGAAGCCCGCCTCGTCACCGCTCTCCATCTCGGCGAGCAGTTCGTCGTCCAGCTTGTTGAGCTCGGGCAAGTGGCCGTCGGCCACTTCCACCTGGCCTTCCCCCATGATGCGGACAATCATGACGGACCCCGTCCTACTGCTTGTCGAACCGGTGCTGGGTCTGGGGCTGCTGGGCGGTGCCCGGGGCGCCGCCCTCGATGGCCTGCTGCTGCGCGGACGGGCCGCCCGCCAGCTCGGCCTTCATCCGCTGGAGCTCCAGCTCCACGTCCGTACCGCCCGACAGGCGGTCCAGCTCGGCCTGGATGTCGTCCTTGGAGCCGAGACCGCTCTGGTCGTCGAGCGCACCGGAGGCCAGCAGCTCGTCGATGGCTCCGGCGCGCGCCTGGAGCTGGGCGGTCTTGTCCTCGGCCCGCTGGATGGCCAGACCGACGTCGCTCATCTCCTCGGAGATGCCGGAGAAGGACTCCGCGATCCGGGTCTGGGCCTGCGCCGCCGTGTAGGTGGCCTTGATGGTCTCCTTCTTCGTGCGGAAGGCGTCCACCTTGGCCTGGAGGCGCTGGGCGGCGAGGGTCAGCTTCTCCTCCTCGCCCTGCAGGGTCTGGTGCTGCACCTCCAGGTCGCTGACCTGCTGCTGGAGCGAGGCGCGGCGGGACAGGGCCTCGCGGGCCAGGTCCTCGCGGCCCAGGGCGAGGGCCTTGCGGCCCTGGTCCTCCAGCTTGCCGGACTGGTTCTGGAGCTGGTTCAGCTGCAGTTCCAGGCGCTTGCGGGAGGTGGCCACGTCGGCGACGCCGCGGCGCACCTTCTGGAGCAGCTCAAGCTGCTTCTGGTAGGAGTAGTCGAGGGTCTCGCGCGGGTCCTCGGCCCGGTCAAGGGCCTTGTTCGCCTTCGCGCGGAAGATCATTCCCATACGCTTCATGACACCGCTCATGGGCTTCGCGCGCCCCCTTCTAGACGGACTGTGCTCCAGGTCACCAACAGAACCCACAGTACGGGCCCTGTCTCCATTACCGCACTGTTCGAGTACGGATGCGCTCCTCCTCCAGGACGAGTACGTCCCCGCCGTGTCAGGCGTGAGGAGTAGGTGGGCCCCCGACCGGCAGGGACCGGTTCGGAGGGCGGCCACCGCACGCTCTCTGCAATGGGAAGACGCGCGCCGTTGCCGGATCGTTCCCCACCGGGGTGGGGCCCGTGCCCGCAACAACGTAGGCTTGGGTTTTGTGTTTGGTAGCCGTTCCTCCAAGGAAGAGAAGGCCGCCGCCACCGACAAGGTGAGCGCCGACCTCTCGCAGCCCCGTGACCCGCAGGCCCCGAAGGGCCGCCCGACGCCGAAGCGTGCTGTGGCCCAGTCGCAGCGCAAGGCCGTCGTGGCCTCGACCGGCAACCGCAAGGAGGACGCCAAGCGAGCCCGTGAGCGCCGCCGCGTGGAGATGGCCAAGCAGCGCGAGGCCATGGCCAGTGGCGACGAGCGCTATCTGCCCGTGCGCGACAAGGGCCCCGTCCGCAAGTTCGTCCGCGACTACGTGGACTCCCGCTTCTCCGTCGCCGAGATGTTCCTGCCGCTGGCAGTGATCATCCTGGTGCTGAGCATGGTGCGGGTCCCGTCCATCCAGAACATCGCACTGCTCCTGTGGATGGGCGTGATCGCCCTGATCGTGCTCGACTCCATCGGCCTGGTGTTCCGCCTCCGCAAGGCGCTCAACGAGCGCTTCCCGAACGAGCCCCGCCGCGGCGCCGTCGCGTACGGCCTCATGCGCACCCTCCAGATGCGCCGGCTGCGCCTGCCGAAGCCGCAGGTCAAGCGCGGGGAACGGCCCTGAGCGGAGGGACGCCCGGAGCATCGGGGGACGGTTTCGCCTGGGGAGGTCCGGGCGGAGCCCGGCTGTGGCTCGAGGGCCTGGGCGGACTGCGCAACGCGGTCCGGCAGGAACTCGTGGGCCGGCAGGTCGACGAGCAGATCGCGCAGCGCTTCCCGGTCGGGCAGCGGCTGCGCGTCCTCGACGTCGGCATGGGCCAGGGCACCCAGGCGCTGCGGCTCGCCCGCGCCGGGCACAAGGTGACCGGTCTGGAGAAGGACCCGGGGATGCTCTCCGTCGCCCGTGAGGCGCTGGAGGGCGAGCCCGCCGGGATCCGCGACCGGGTCCGGCTCATGGAGGGCGACGGCCGCGAGACCGGCGCCCACTTCCTGCCGGGCAGCTTCGACGTGGTGCTGTGCCACGGGGTGCTGATGTACGTGCCCGAACCGGACGCCATGCTCGCCGGGCTGGCCCGGATGCTGGCCCCCGGCGGCCTGCTGTCCCTGCTCGTGCGCAACGGCGACGCGCTCGCCATGCGGCCCGGGCTGGGCGGCGACTGGACGGCCGCGCTGGCCGCGTTCGACGGCGTCGACTACCGCAACCGGCTGGGCCTGGACGTACGGGCCGACCGTCTCGCCGGGCTGACGGCCACGCTGAACGGGATCGGGGCGCCCCTGCACTCCTGGTACGGCGTACGCGTCTTCACCGACGGCACCGAGGCGGGCGAGAGCCTGCCGCCCGAGGACGAGCTGGAGCGGCTGCTGGCCGCCGAGGACCGCGCAGGCCGCACCGACCCCTACCGCGGCGTAGCCGCCCTCCTCCACCTCTGCGGAGTCCGCGGCTGACCCTGCACCGGGGGCCGGTGTGCACCGACGTATACCCACAGCGCACCGAACGCCATCCGGCCCGCCTGTGTCCGACGCCTGACCACTGCGCCGGGGGCCGGTGTGTGCCGGGGTGTCCCCGCAGGGCGCCGAACGCAATCCGGCCCGCCTGTCCGAAACCTGACCACTGCGCCGGGGGTCGGTGTGCGCCGGGGTGTCCCCGCAGGGCGCCGAACGCAATCCCGCCCTACTGTCCGACCCCCCGCCACGTTCGGCGCCCGAGGAGATACCCCGGCGCGCGCCGGCCCCCGGCGCAGCCCATGCCCGGGCCGGGCCGGGCCCGCGGGACCTTCGGCCGGCCGGTCCGAACCGCCCCGGTAGGCGCCTCGGGCAGCGGGACGCCCCCGCCCGGCAGGGGCCCGGGACGAGCCCGCCCCGCAGGGGCCCCGACGGCCCGGGACGAGCCCAGGAACCGCCGAGCCCCCGGCAGGGGCCCCGGCAGGGGCTACGCGTCGAGGGCCGACCTCAGACTCATCGTGTACAGCTCGGTGCCGCCGTCGTCGGACAGCTTCACCTGCTCGACGCCGCCCTCCAGCAGCTCCTTCCAGACCTCACCGATCCAGGACTCCGCGTCCCCCTGCGTGGTGAACTCCTCCGGTTCCACCGCCGGGCTCGTCTCCGCGCCTTCGGCCGTCTCGAACCGCCACGTCCACGCCATGTCCGCCTCCGTTGCTCGTCCGCTGCTCGCCTTGAGTCTGCCCGCAGAGTAGCCGGGCGCGCACCACTCCCGGTGACGCGGGAGGATCTCCCTGTGGAACTCACTCTGCTCGGCACCGGCACGCCCGAAGGCCTCCCCCGCCCCGGCTGCCCCTGTGCGGCCTGCGCGGTCTCCGTCGGTACCCGGGCGCGCGCCGCCACGGCCGTCCTCGTCGACGGCGCGCTGCTGCTCGACCTGACTCCCGGGGCGGTGCTGGCGGGCGCCCGCGCCGGGCATTCGCTGGCCGGCGTACGGCAGGTCCTGCTGACCCACCCGCACGACGGGCCCGCGGTGGAGCTGCCGCCCGGGCTGCCGGCGGCCGGGCGGGTCCCGGACGGCCGGGAGCTGGCGGTGATCTCGGGGCACCGGGTGCGGGCGGTGCCGATGGACGCGCCGGGAACCGGGTACGAGGTGACGGGCCCGGACGGCGGCCGGCTGCTGTACCTGCCGCCCGGCGGGGCTCCGGCGGGCTGGGGGTCCCCCCGGACGGAGTCTGGGGGAGGTACGACCGGGCAGCGGCCCTACGACATGGTGCTGGCCGATGTGCTGGGGCGGCCCGAGGCCCTGGCCCGGCTGCGGGCGAGCGGCGCGGTGGGCCCGGCCACGGACGTGATCGCCGTGCACATCGACCACGACACCCCGCCCGGCCCGGAGCTGGAGCGCCGGTGCGCGGCCGCCGGGGCCCGGGCGGTGCCGGACGGGACCACCGTGCTCGTCGGCGAGTACCACGCGGTGCCGGACCTGCCGCGCCGGACGCTGGTGCTGGGCGGCGCCCGCTCGGGCAAGTCCGTCGAGGCGGAGCGGCGGCTGGAGGCCTTCCCCGAGGTGGTCTACGTGGCCACCGGCGGCAGCCGGGACGGGGACGCGGAGTGGGCCCAGCGGGTCGGGCTGCACCGGGAGCGGCGGCCCGCGAGCTGGCGCACGGCCGAGACCTGCGACCTGGTGCCGCTGCTCGCCGACCCGGGTGCGCCGCTGCTGATCGACTGCCTGGCGCTGTGGCTGACGGACGCCATGGACCGGGCCGGGGCCTGGGACGACGAGGTGTGGGCCAAGGGCGGGCAGCACGAGCTGCGCGACCGGATGGCCGAGCTGGTGGCGGCGGTGCGCGCGACCCGCCGCCGGGTGGTGCTGGTCAGCAACGAGGTGGGGTCGGGGGTGGTCCCGGCGACGGCCTCGGGCCGCCGGTTCCGCGACGAGCTGGGCCGGCTGAACGCGGCGGTCGCGGGCGAGTGCGAGCACGTGCTGCTCGTCGTCGCCGGGCTGGCCACCGTCCTCAAGAAATAGCCGGGAAACGGCCGGGAGACGGCCTGAACCCAGGCCTGAGGGAGGGCCTTACCGGCTGTACGCTCTGGCAGATGAGCACGCTGAATCTCGACGACTTCTCCGATCTGATCGAGCGCCCCGACGGGGGCGTCCGGCGTGACGCCGAGGAACGCCGTGAACGCCTCGCCGTGCCGCCCGGCGCACTGGGCCGGCTCGACGAGCTCGCCGAGTGGCTCGCCGCCGCGCAGGGCCGGGTGCCGGTCGGCCCGATCGAGCGGCCCCGCGTGGTGCTGTTCGCCGCCGACCACGGCATCGCCGCCGAGGGCGTCTCCGCCCGGGCCGCCTCCACCGCCCACGAGCTGGTGCGCGGCGTGCTGGACGGATCCAGCCCCGTCGCGATCCTGGCCGGCCGGTTCGGCGCCACCGTGCGGATCGTCGACGCCGGGCTCGACTGCGACCCTGACCTGCTCCCCGAGGACGTGGTCCGCCACCGGGTGCGGCGCGGCAGCGGCCGGATCGACAAGGAGGACGCGCTCACCCTCGACGAGGCCCGTGCCGCCCTCGAGCTCGGCATCCGGATCGCCGACGAGGAGGCCGACTCCGGTACGGACCTGGTCGTCCTCGGCGACCTCAGCGTCGGCGGGACCACGGCGGCCGCCACCCTCGTCGGCGCCCTGTGCGGAACCGACGCCTCGGTGGTCACCGGCCGCGGCGGGCTGCCCATCGACGACCTGACCTGGATGCGCAAGTGCGCGGCGATCCGCGACGCGCTGCGCCGGGCCCGGCCCGTGCTCGGCGACCAGGTCGCCCTGCTGGCCGCGGTGGGCGGGGCCGACCTGGCCGCCATCACCGGTTTCCTGCTCCAGTGCGCGGTACGCCGTACGCCGGTCATCCTCGACGGAGTCGTCTCGGCGGCCTGCGGACTGGTGGCCCAGCGGGCCGCGTTCCGCGCGCCCGACTGGTGGCTGGCCGGTCAGGCGAGCGGCGAACCCGGCCAGTCGAAGGCCCTGGACCGGATGGCGCTCAACCCTGTGCTCGATCACGGCGTCACTGTGGGGGAAGGTACCGGGGCATTGCTGGCCCTTCCCCTGGTCCAGGCGGCTGCCGCTCTCGCGGCGGAACTGCCGGAGCAGGCTGTGCGGGAGCCGGTGCGGTAGGCCGCCGGGATCCGCGGTCCTGACCAGTCCGCGATCCCCGGACCCAGCCACTATGGACGGCAACGCCCCATAAGATCGCTTTTATGGGAGAGGTCCGTTTGAGCAGGGCAGAGACCGACCGCGGCACCGTACGGGTACCCGGACCGGCATCCGGCAGGAGAGGGACCGGCGGCGACCCCGCCGGCAGGGGGGCGGACGGCGGCCGGGAGGCCGGCCGGGGGAGCACCCGTTCGCGGCGCGGCGCCGCGTTCGCGGTCTGGTACCTGCGGGCCGTCACCTTCGTCAACTTCCTGAGCGCGGTGTGGGTTTCGCTCGGGCAGGATCTGCGCCGGCACAACGCCGCGGACTTCTACACCCCGTACCTGCTCACGGCCGGTTTCGCCTCCGGGCTGTTCTGCCTGCTGCTGGCCGTCACCATGGGCCGCCGCAAGCGGGCCGCCTGGATCCTGAACCTGGTCCTGGGCGGGATGCTGCTGCTCGACTTCGCCCGCGCGGCCTTCGTGCCCTGCTCGTGGGGCCCCGAGGTGTGCTATCCGCAGTTCCGCGAACACCCGCAGAACTGGGTCTCGCTGGGCCTCACGGCGGCCTTCGTGATCGCGCTGCTGCTGGGCCGCCGGGAGTTCTACGCCAAGGGCGACCGCTCCAACCCGGCGCTCGCCACCCTCGTCGCGGCCGTCGGCCTGCTCGTCACCTCGCTGGTCGCGGCCCTGCTCGTCGGCGCCACCAACACCGCAGCCGACAGCGCCGGGGCCACCTTCATGACCCGCTGGCGGTACGGGGCGATGCGGCTGATCACCCTGGACCCGGACGCCCGGGCCTACAGCACGATCGACACCCCCGGCTGGGTGGACGTCTTCGTCAACGTGATGTCGATGCTGCTGCTCCTCGCCGTACTGTTCGCCGCCTTCCGCTCGCGCCGCGCCGTCGACCCGCTCTCCGAGGAGGACGAGGAGCGGCTGCGGGCGCTGCTCGCCAAGCAGGGGGACCGCGATTCGCTCGGCTACTTCGCGCTGCGCCGCGAGAAGTCCGTCATCTGGTCCCCCACCGGGAAGGCCGCCGTCACCTACCGCGTCGTCGGCGGTGTGTCGCTGGCCTCCGGCGACCCGATCGGCGACCCCGAGGCGTGGCCCGGCGCCATCGAGCCGTGGCTGGCCGAGGCCCGCGAGCACGGCTGGGTGCCGGCCGTGATGGGCGCGAGCGAGGAGGCCGGGCAGATCTACGCGCGGCACGGCCTGGACGCGCTGGAGCTCGGCGACGAGGCGATCGTGGAGACGGCCGAGTTCACCCTGGAGGGCCGCGCCATGCGGACCGTCCGGCAGGCCTACAACCGCGTCAAGCGGGCCGGGTACACCGTACGGATCCGGCGTCACGCCGACATTCCCGCCGAGGAGATGGACGGGCTGGTCGCGCGGGCCGACGACTGGCGCGACGGCGCGACCGAGCGCGGCTTCTCGATGGCGCTGGGCCGGCTGGGCGACCCCGGCGACGGCCAGTGCGTGATGCTGGAGTGCACCGACGGCAACGGCGATCTGCGGGCGGTGCTGTCCTTCGTGCCGTGGGGGCCGGGGGGCCTGTCGCTGGACCTGATGCGCCGTGACCGGGACTCCGAGAACGGCCTGATGGAGTTCATGGTCATCGAACTCCTGGAACGCTCCAAGGAGATCGGGGTCGGCCAGGTCTCGCTGAACTTCGCGATGTTCCGATCGGTCTTCGAGCGCGGGTCGCGGCTGGGCGCCGGCCCGGTGCTGCGGATGTGGCGCTCGCTGCTGAGCTTCTTCTCCCGCTGGTGGCAGATCGAGTCCCTCTACCGGGCCAACGCCAAATACCGGCCGATCTGGGAGCCGCGGTTCATGCTCTTCGAGAAGAGTTCGGACCTGCTGCGGATCGGTATCGCGGCGGGCCGGGCCGAGGGCTTCCTGGAAGCCCCCGGCCTGCCGAAGTGGCTGCACCGCAGACACCTGGAGACCCGCCGTTGACAGCTTGGAACACCTCCGCATTCGGGCGGTTCGCCCGCCGTGAGTGGGGTCCCCTGTTCTGGACCGTCCGGGACGCGCTCGTCCGCGACAGGTGGCGGGCGATCCCGATGACCATCGGCGCGGTCTGCCTGACCTCGGTCTTCCAGATCGTGCAGAACACCTCCTGGGGCTTCCAGCCGGTCCAGAACCTCGGCTCGGTCAAGGCCGTCGACCCGTTCTGGCTGGCCCTGCTGCGGACCCCCCTGTCGCTGTTCGTGCCCGCCCTCGACCTGCCGGTGTGGGGCGCTCTCGCGCAGATCCTGCTCGTCTTCGGGATCTCGGAGATCTGCATCGGCTGGTGGCGCACGCTGGTGATCGGCTACGTGGCCACGCTCGCCGGGACCACGTACGCGCGGATCGGGCTCGCGCTGGGCCCGGACCATCCGCTGGGCCTGCCGGTGTCGGACCGGATCGTCAACGACACCGGGCCCTCGGCGGCGGTGGTCGGACTGGCCGTCTACGTCTGCTGGCGCTACCGGGCGTACCTGACCGGCGCGCTGGTGGTGCTGGTGATGATCGGCGAGGTGCTCGTCAAGAACAACCTGGCGGGCAAGGAGCACCTGGCGGCCATCGCCGCCGTGATGGTGCTGTGCGCGGTACGGGCGAGGTGGGGGCCGGAGCGGTCCCGGACGCCGCTGGGCGGACGCCCGCCGCGGCTGGACACCCGGCCGGAGTGAGACGGCCGGCCGGGGCCCGGGGGGCAGGCCGTACCGTATCGGGGTGACGACAGACCTCGGGCCGTTCGCGCCCACCCGGCAGTGGATGCGGGCCCATCCGCTCGCCACCGATGCCGTGCTCGCGTTCGGGGCGCTCGTCTGCATGGTCCTCGGCTCCTTCGCCGATCCGCACGGGCCGCACGGGCCCACCTTCGGCACGCGCAACCCCGATCCGTTCTCGCTGCTGCTGATGCTGTTCGGCGCGGCCGTCCTGGTGTTCCGGCGGCTGCGGCCGCGCGCCGTGCTCGCCGTGACCTGCGGGCTGTCGCTGCTGGAGCTGACCACCGGGGAGCCGCGGGCGCCCGTCGCCATGTGCACGGTGATCGCCCTGTACACGGTGGCCGCGTGCACCGACCGGCCCACGACCTGGCGCATCGGGCTGCTCACGATGGCCGGTCTGACGGGCGTGGCCATGCTGGCCGGGCCGCTGCCGTGGTACGCGCAGGAGAACATCGGGATCTTCGCCTGGACCGGGATGGCCGCCGCGGCCGGCGACGCCGTGCGCAGCCGGCGGGCCTTCGTCGACGCCATCCGGGAGCGGGCCGAGCGGGCCGAGCGGACCCGGGACGAGGAGGCGCGGCGGCGGGTCGCGGAGGAGCGGCTGCGGATCGCGCGGGACCTGCACGACGTGGTGGCGCACCACATCGCCCTGGTCAACGTCCAGGCCGGGGTGGCCGCGCACGTCATGGACAAGCGGCCGGACCAGGCCAAGGAGGCGCTCGCGCACGTACGGGACGCCAGCCGGTCGGCGCTGAACGAGCTGCGGGCCACGGTCGGGCTGCTGCGGCAGTCCGGGGACCCGGAGGCGCCGACCGAGCCGGCTCCCGGGCTGGCCGTCCTGGACGAGCTGGTGGACACCTTCCGGCATGCCGGGCTGCCGGTGGAGGTGATCGTCCAGTTGGGCCCCGAGCCGGGCCCGCTGCCGGCCGCGGTGGACCTGGCGGCGTACCGGGTGGTCCAGGAGGCGCTGACCAACGTGCGCAAGCATGCGGGGCCGGGGGCCCGGGCCGAGGTGAGCGTGGTGCGGGTGGGGCCGTCGGTGGAGGTCACGGTGCTCGACGACGGCGGCACGGAGCCCTCCGACGCGGAGCCCGGCGGGGGCCACGGGCTGCTGGGCATGCGGGAGCGCACCGGCGCGCTGGGCGGCACCTGCTTCGCGGGGCCGCGCTACGGCGGCGGCTACCGAGTCCACGCGATCCTCCCCCTGCCCTAACCCCGGCGCTCCCCGCCTTGGCCGGGCATTTTCAGCCCCTCCCGGCGCTCCCCGCCTCGGCCAGGGATTTTCAGCCCCTCCCGGCGCTCCCCGCCTTGGCCGGGCAAATCCAGCCTCGCCGGCGTTTGAGGCGCGGGTCCGGGCGGAGCCCGGTGCCCGGCGGAGCCGGGTTCCCTGGGGCTCCGCCCCAGACCCCGCCTCGTATAAAAAACTGACGCGGCCGCCGATAGGGTGGGTGTTGATATCGGTGGGGGGCGGGTCAATAAAAAG
>NZ_JBHXNP010000099.1:0-36879 GCF_042719495.1 Streptomyces sp. NPDC058525 | reverse complement strand
CGGGCATGGGCGACCGCTCCTCGCGTCCGCACCGCAGCCCGCGCCGGACCCCGACCCGCACCGAGCGCCGGATCATCAAGGTCCGGCTCCTGCGCCGCTGGGGCCCGGCCCGCATCGCCCACCTGCTGGACCTGGTGCCCTCCACCGTGCACCGCGTCCTGACCCGCTACCGGCTGGCCCGGCTCTCTCACCTGGACCGGTCCACCGGCCGCGTCATACGCCGCTACGAACGCGAACGCCCGGGCGAACTGGTCCACGTGGACATCAAGAAGCTCGGCAACATCCCCGACGGCGGCGGCCACAAGACCCTCGGCCGGCAGGCCGGCCGCAAGACACGGCCCCGCCTGGGCTACAGCTACATCCACACCGCTGTCGACGACCACTCCCGCCTCGCCTACAGCGAGATCCTGGCCGACGAGAAGAAGGAGACCGCGACTGCCTTCTGGCAGCGGGCACAGGCGTTCTTCACCGCCTGCGGGATCACCGTCGAGCGGGTCCTGACCGACAACGGCTCCTGCTACAAGTCCCACGCCTGGCGCGACCTGCTGGCGGCGGCCGGGGTCACCCACAAGCGAACCCGGCCCTACCGGCCCCAGACCAACGGCAAGGTCGAACGCCTCAACCGGACCCTGCTGGACGAGTGGGCCTACGCCCGCCCCTACCGGTCAGAGCAGGAACGACGCGACGCCTTCCCCAAGTGGCTGCACACCTACAATCACCACCGCGGACACACCGCACTCGCAGGCAAACCACCCGCCAGCCGTGTCCCCAACCTCACCGGGCAATACACCTAGACCCCGCCCTTCCCGCCTCGTGGCGCACCCGGCTTCCGGACCATCCGGCCTTGCTGGGTGCGCCACAGCAGTTTCCAGGCGATGAGGGTGAGCGTGCCGGACAGCATGATGCCGAGCAGGTTCAGCAGCAGCTGCTCCGCCGAGCCCCACATCTGGGCGAAGTCGCCGTAGCTGAGGGCCACTGCCGCGTTGGCGGCGGCCGGGACGGTGGTGACGGAGATCGCCACGCCGACCAGGGCCCCGGCCTTCGCCGAGGTCAGTGACAGCATCCCGGCCACGCCGGCGAGCAGCGCCACGACGAAGGAGAACGGGTCGGGCTGCCAGATGAAGCTCGTATTCGGCCGCGGGTTGACGAGCATCCCCGGGTGGAACTGGCCGAGCGCGTCCATCACCAGGCTGAACACCGTCGTCGCCGCGATCGCCGCGGCGAAGCCGACCAGCAGCGCGAACAGCGAGCGCCCGGCGAGCTTGGGCCGCCGCTGCACCAGGCCCGTGCACACGCCGGCGAGCGGGCCGAACTCCGGGCCGACCGCCATGGCGCCCACGATCAAGATCGCGTTGTCCAGGACCACACCGCAGGCCGCGATCATCGTCGCCACCATCAGGAAGACGGCGTAGGTGATCGTGAGCGTGGACTCCTCGTGCGTGGACTCGGCGAGCTGCTCCCAGATCACCGCGTCCGCGGCCTCGCCCGGTGCCTCCTCCTCCGCGTCGTCGGCGCGGCTGGAGATCGACAGGTCGATGTTCTCGACGGCGATCGAACCGCTCTCGCGGATGCCCAGCGAGCGCATCTCCAGGAGCAGCTCGTCGGCCGCCTCGCGTGCGACGTCGCACAGCACCACGTCGCCCTCGGGATCGCGGGCCGCGCCGGTCAGGACGACCAGGTGCGTGGTACCGACCGTCTGGTCGATCAGCTCCAGCACCCGGTCCGTGAGGTGCGGAGGGGTGATCATCCGCAGATGCAGCATGCCCGAACCCTAATGCCGACGGGGTGCCCGGAGCGTGTTGCGTGCCCGTTCAGAGCTTTCGGAGGCTCAGCTTCTGCACCTTGTGGTCCGGGCCCTTGCGGACGACCAGGGTGGCCCGGCCGCGGGTGGGGGCCACGTTCTCCAGCAGGTTGGGCCTGTTGATGGTCCGCCAGGTCGTCTGCGCGTACTCCATGGCCTCCTCCTCGGAGACCTGGGTGTACTTGCGGAAGTAGGAGAAGGGGTTCTGGAAGGCGGTCTCGCGCAGCTTCCGGAACCGGTTGAGGTACCAGCGCTCGATGTCCTCGGGGCGCGCGTCCACGTACACGCTGAAGTCGAAGTAGTCGGCGAGCCCGACCCGGGTGCGGCCGTCCTTGCCCGGGAGGGCCGGCTGGAGCACGTTGAGGCCCTCGACGATGAGGATGTCCGGGCGGCGTACGACGAGCTCCTCGCCCGGCACGATGTCGTAGATCAGGTGCGAGTAGACCGGGGCGCGGACCTCGTCCTTGCCGGCCTTGATGTCGGCCACGAACCGGGTGAGCGCACGGCGGTCGTAGGACTCGGGGAAGCCCTTGCGGGAGGTGAGCCCGCGCCGCTGGAGCTCCTTCATCGGGTAGAGGAAGCCGTCGGTGGTGACCAGCTCCACGCGCGGGTGCTCGGGCCAGCGCGCGAGCAGGGCCTGGAGCAGGCGGGCCACGGTGGACTTGCCAACGGCGACCGAGCCGGCGACCCCTATGACGAAGGGGGTGCCCTGCTGGGCGCCGTGTCCGTTGCCCGCGTCGCCGAGGAAGGTGTTGAGGGTGCCCCGCAGGTTGCTGGTGGCGCCCACGTACAGGTTCAGGAGGCGGGACAGCGGCAGGTAGACGTCGCGGACCTCGTCGAGGTCGATGACGTCGCCCAGACCGCGCAGCCGCTCGACCTCCTCCGCGGTGAGCGGCAGCGGGGTCCGCTCGCGCAGGGCGCTCCACTCGGCGCGGGTCAGGTCGAGGTACGGCGAGGCGTCGGGGCCCCGGCGGTGGGCGGGACGCGCGTGGTGCCCGTCCGGGCCGGTGCGCTCCGTCGCGCTGTCCGGCGTGCTGCTTCGTGGCGGCGAAGTGATCACACCGCCATTGTCGGGGCTCCGGCTCGGTTATGGGTGGTGTGGTCGGTCACGTAGTGGTCCCTTTCGCCGGGCTTGTACCGGGACCGGATACCGATTCGAGTCTGCTGCGGTCTCGTGGTGATCACGATCGGCCGAGGGGGCGCGGAACCGCGGTCCGGTGATCGTACTTACCAGTACATTGCTGATGTTTTCTTGTTTCTTGCTTGTCTCTGGGGGAGATCCATCGTGCGCACCGCACTTGTCCGTCGTACCGTCCTGACCGCGTCCGCGGTGTCCCTGGCCCTGCTGGCCACCGCCTGCGGCTCGGAGAAGTCCGACACCAAGGGGGACGCCAAGCCCTCCACCGGTGCTCCGGCGAGCTCCGCCGCTCCCGCCGCGAAGGCGAAGACGGACGCCGAGCTGACCGGCCTGCTCGTGGCCCAGGCCGACCTGCCCGAGTACGTGGTCAAGCCGGCCTCCCCGGAGGAGACCTCTGCGGGGGCCGGTGCCACCAGCGACAAGCCCGAGTGCCTGCCGCTGGTCAAGGCGCAGGCCATGGCTCCGGTCGGCAGCGCCGCGGGCACCGCCCGCGTCAAGGCCGCCGCCAAGCCCAAGGAGCCCGCGGCGAACGCCAGCGAGCAGGAGAAGCTGAAGGCCGCGATGGACGCCCTGGGCACCACCGCCACCTTCATCACCCTGGCCTCGTACGAGGGCAAGGGCGCCGAGGAGGCCGCCGCGACCCTGAAGGGCGCCGGCACGGCCTGCGCCGGCGGCTACACCGGCACCCAGGGCGGCGAGGGGCTCAAGGTCGAGAAGGTGGTTCCGGGCGCCGCCGTCACCGCCGGCGACGAGGCGCTCGCCTACACGGTCGTCGGCGAGGCGGACGGCGAGAAGTTCACGATGGAGCTCGTGGCCGTGCGCAAGGGCAACACCCTGGCGACCTTCTCCGCGTGGAGCCTGGCCGGCGCCGCCGAGCAGCCGAAGGCCGTCGTGGACGCGCAGGCCAAGAAGCTCGGCTGACCTCGGCCCGAGGGAAGCGCGTCAACCCCGCTCCGGCACATTCGCCGGGGCGGGGTTTCGTCTTGTTCAGGTACCGGGCAGGAGCTCAACTTCGGCGTACGCTGCGGCCTATGTGCGGAATTGTGGGTTACGTGGGAGCGCAGTCGGCGCTCGATGTGGTCATCGCCGGACTCAAGCGACTGGAGTACCGCGGCTACGACTCGGCCGGGGTCGCCGTGCTCTCCGACGGGGAGCTGTCCGCCGTCAAGAAGGCCGGGAAGCTCGTCAACCTGGAGAAGGAACTGGTCGGCAACCCGCTGCCGGCCGGCTCCACGGGCCTCGGCCACACCCGGTGGGCCACCCACGGCGGCCCGACCGACGTCAACGCCCATCCCCACCTGGACAACTCCGGGCGGGTGGCGGTCGTGCACAACGGCATCATCGAGAACTTCGCCCTGCTGCGCGCCGAACTCGCCGAGCGCGGGCACCGGCTGGAGTCCGAGACGGACACCGAGGTCGTCGCGCACCTGCTCGCCGAGCAGTACGCGGCCGGCGGGGACCTGGCGGCCGCGATGCGCCAGGTGTGCCGGCGGCTGGAGGGCGCCTTCACGCTCGTCGCCGTGCACGCCGACGCGCCGGACGTGGTCGTCGGCGCGCGCCGGAACTCGCCCCTGGTGGTGGGCGTCGGAGAGGGCGAGAACTTCCTCGCCTCGGACGTGGCCGCGTTCATCGCCCACACCCGGTCCGCGATCGAGCTGGGCCAGGACCAGGTCGTCGAGCTCCGCCGCGACGGGGTCACGGTGACCAACTTCGACGGTTCGGCCGCCACCGTGCGGGCGTACCACGTGGACTGGGACGCCTCGGCGGCCGAGAAGGGGGGCTACGACTACTTCATGCTCAAGGAGATCGCGGAGCAGCCGAAGGCCGTCGCCGACACCCTCCTGGGCAGGATCGACGCGAGCGGCTCGCTGACCCTGGACGAGGTGCGCATCCCCGCCTCGGTGCTCAGGGAGGTCGACAAGGTCGTGATCGTGGCCTGCGGTACGGCGTACCACGCGGGCATGATCGCGAAGCTGGCCATCGAGCACTGGACCCGCATCCCGTGCGAGACGGAGCTGGCGAGCGAGTTCCGCTACCGCGACCCGATCCTGGACCAGCGGACGCTGGTGATCGCGATCTCGCAGTCCGGCGAGACGATGGACACCCTGATGGCGCTGCGGCACGCCCGCGAGCAGGGGGCCAAGGTGCTGGCCGTCTGCAATACGAACGGGTCGACCATCCCCCGGGAGTCGGACGCGGTGCTCTACACGCACGCGGGCCCGGAGGTGGCGGTCGCCTCGACGAAGGCGTTCCTGACGCAGCTCGTGGCCTGCTACCTCGTCGCGCTGTACCTCGGGCAGGTGCGGGGCACCAAGTGGGGCGACGAGATCCGGGCGGTCATCCGGGAGCTGTCGGACATCGCCGCGGCGGTGGACACCGTACTGGAGACGATGGAGCCGGTACGGCAGCTCGCGCGCTCCCTCGCCGAGAAGAACACCGTGCTGTTCCTGGGCCGGCACGTGGGCTACCCGGTGGCGCTGGAGGGCGCGCTCAAGCTCAAGGAGCTGGCGTACATGCACGCCGAGGGCTTCGCGGCGGGCGAGCTCAAGCACGGGCCGATCGCGCTGATCGAGAAGGACCTGCCGGTGGTGGTGGTCGTCCCGTCGCCGCGCGGGCGGTCGGTGCTCCACGACAAGATCGTGTCGAACATCCAGGAGATCCGGGCGCGCGGGGCGCGGACCATCGTCATCGCGGAGGAGGGCGACGAGGCGGTCGTGCCGTACGCCGACCACCTGATCCGGATCCCGGCCACGCCGACGCTGCTCCAGCCGCTGGTGGCCACCGTGCCGTTGCAGGTCTTCGCGTGCGAGCTGGCGACGGCGCGCGGGAACGAGGTGGACCAGCCGCGCAACCTCGCGAAGTCGGTGACGGTGGAGTGAGCGGAGCGAACGGAGCAGGTCGCCGACAATGGGGCACAGTGGTGACCGTGGAGTGAGCAGGCGAGTGGGGCTGTCGTTGTGATTATCGGCGTGGGGATCGACGTCGCGGAGATCGAGCGGTTCGGCGCGGCGCTGGAGCGGACGCCGAACATGGCCGCCCGGCTCTTCCTCGACTCCGAGCTGACGCTGCCGAGCGGGGAGCGGCGCGGGACCGCCTCGCTCGCCGCCCGGTTCGCGGCCAAGGAAGCCCTGGCCAAGGCGCTCGGCGCGCCCGGCGGGCTGCTGTGGACCGACGCCGAGGTGTACGTGGAGGAAACCGGGCAGCCGCGGCTGCGGGTGTCCGGGACGGTCGAGGCGCGGGCGCGGGAGCTGGGCGTGAAGTCCTGGCACATCTCGCTGAGCCACGACGCCGGTGTGGCCTCGGCCGTGGTGATCGCCGAGGGGTGATGCCGTCCTGCGGCGGCTCGCGCTCGTGGGGCAGGGTGGTGCCATGCGTACTGCTTACAGCGTGGAGACCGTACGGGCCGCCGAGCGGGAGCTGATGGCCAGGCTGCCCGAGGGCGCCCTGATGCAGCGGGCGGCGGCCGGCCTGGCCGCCGTCTGCGCGGGGCTGCTGGGACGGGTGTACGGGTCGCGGATCGTGCTGCTGGTCGGGCCCGGCGACAACGGGGGCGACGCGCTCTACGCCGGCGCGCGGCTCGCCCGGCGCGGGGCCGGGGTGACGGCGGTGCCGATGGACCCCGGGCGGGTGCACGCGGGCGGGCTCGCCGCGCTGCGGGCCGCCGGGGGGCGGGTCGGGGAAGCCGTTCCCCGGCAGGCCGACCTCGTCGTGGACGGGCTGCTGGGGATCGGCGGCAGCGGTGGGCTGCGGCCGGCCGCGGCGGCGCTGGCGCAGCGGATCCCGCCGGGGGTCCCGGTGGTCGCCGTGGACCTGCCGAGCGGGGTCGACGCGGACACCGGGGAGGTGGCGGGGCCGGCCGTGACGGCCGATGTGACGGTGACCTTCGGGGCGTACAAGCCGGGGCTGCTCATCGACCCGGGAGCCTCGCGGGCGGGCGTGGTGCACCTGGTGGACATCGGCCTGGAGCTGCCGGACACCGCCGCGGCGCAGGCCCTTCAGCACGCCGACGTGGCGGGGCTGCTGCCGGTGCCGACGGCGTCGAGCGACAAGTACCGGCGCGGCGTGGTGGGCATCGCCGCCGGGTCCCCGCAGTACCCGGGGGCGGCCGTACTGGCCGTGGCGGGCGCGCTGCGAGGCGGTGCGGGCGCGGTGCGGTACGTGGGGCCGGCGGCGGACGCGGTGCTCGCGCGGTACCCCGAGACGCTGATCGGGCCGGGCCGGGTGCAGGCGTGGGTGGTCGGGCCGGGGCTGGGGGAGGGGCGCGGCGGCGAGGTCGCGGAGCTGCTGGCGCAGGACGTGCCGGTGCTGATCGACGCGGACGGGCTGCGGGGGCTGGACCCCGAGGCGCTGCGGGCCCGGACGGCCGCGACCCTGCTGACCCCGCACGCGGGGGAGGCGGCGGCGCTGCTCGGCGTGTCGCGGGAGTCGGTGGAGGCGGGTCGGCTGGGGGCCGTGCGGGGGCTGGCGCGGAGGTACGGGTCGGCGGTGCTGCTGAAGGGCTCGACCACGCTGGTCGCCTCCGGCGGGGGGCCGGTGCGGGTGAACCCGACGGGGACGCCGTGGCTGGCCACCGCGGGGAGCGGCGACGTGCTGTCGGGTCTGGCCGGGTCCCTGCTGGCGGCCGGGCTGTCCGGCTCGGACGCCGGGTCGGTGGCGGCGTACCTCCACGGCCTGGCGGCCAGGCTCGCGGGCGGTCCCCTCCTGGCCCACGACGTAGCGGCGTCCCTGCCCGCCGCCTGGCGCGACACGACCCACCCGTAGCCGGGTCTGGATTCGGCTGCGGCGCCGCTGCTGGGGCTCCGCCCCAGACCCCGCGCCTCAAACGCCGGCGGGGCTGGATTCGGCTCCGCCCCAGCCGGCGTGGCCAGCCTCGCCGGAGGCAAACCCAGCCCCGCCGGCGTTTGAGGCGCGGGGGTCGGGGCTGGCCCCGGCAACGCGGCCGCACCCGTAGCCAAACCCAGCCTCGCCGGCGTTTGAGGCGCGGAGGTCCGGGGGCCGGCCCCCGCAGCGGCCGCAGAGGTGCGACCGGGCTGGTCTGAGAGACTGTGCGGGATGAACGAGACAGCGACGCGCGTGTACGCCGAGATCGACCTGGACGCCGTGCGGGCGAACGTGCGCGCGTTGCGCGAGCGGGCGCCCCGGTCCGTGCTGATGGCCGTCGTCAAGGCGGACGGCTACGGCCACGGCGCCCTGGCCTGCGCCAAGGCCGCCCAGGAGGCCGGTGCCGCCTGGATCGGGACCGCCACCCCCGTGGAGGCGCTCGCGCTGCGCGCCGCCGGGGTCGAAGGCCGGATGATGTGCTGGCTCTGGACCCCCGGCGGGCCCTGGCGGGAGGCCGTGGAGGCGGACATCGACGTGTCCGTCAGCGGGATGTGGGCCCTGGACGCGGTGCGCGAGGCCGCCCGCGCCGCCGGCCGCACCGCGCGCGTCCAGCTCAAGGCCGACACCGGACTCGGCCGCAACGGCTGCCAGCCCGCCGACTGGGCGGAGCTGGTCGGGGCGGCCGTCGCCGCCCAGGCCGAGGGCACCGTCAAGGTCACCGGCCTCTGGTCGCACTTCGCCTGCGCCGACGAGCCCGGCCACCCGTCCATCCAGCTCCAGCTGGGCGCCTTCCGCGACATGCTCGCGTACGCGGAGAAGGAGGGCGTGGAGCCCGAGGTCCGGCACATCGCCAACTCGCCCGCCACGCTCACCCTGCCCGAGTCCCACTTCGACCTGGTCCGCTGCGGCCTGGCCGTCTACGGGGTCTCGCCCGCGCCCGAGCTCGGCACCTCCGCCCAGCTCGGCCTGCGGCCCGCCATGGCCCTCAGGGCTTCCCTCGCGCTGGTCAAGACCGTCCCGGCCGGGCACGGCGTGGGCTACGGGCACCACTACCTCACCGAGACGCAGACCACCCTCGCGCTGGTCCCGGCCGGTTACGCCGACGGCATCCCGCGGCACGCCTCCGGGCGCGGCCCGGTGCTCGTCGGCGGCAAGGTTCGGCACGTCGCCGGGGGCGTCGCGATGGACCAGTTCGTGGTCGACCTCGGCGGCGACCACGCGGAGGCCGGCGACGAGGCCGTCATCTTCGGGGACGCGGAGCGCGGCGAGCCCACCGCCGAGGACTGGGCGGCGGCGGCGGACACCATCGCGTATGAGATCGTCACCCGTATCGGAGGGCGCGTGCCCCGGGTGTACCTGGGCGCCTGAGGCGGAGTGAGGGCGGCGGCGTGAGCGAGAACTGGCGCAAGGCCGGCTGGGCCGGCGCTGCCATCGGCGTGATAGCGTCGGGGGCGGCGGCCGGTGTCGCCGTCGAGCGGATCACCGTCGGGCGCGGCATGCGCCGGAAGGCGCGCCTGGCCCTCGACGCCGCCGGTGACTACGGCTCGCTGCGCGGGACGCAGGGGACCTGCCGGGCCGAGGACGCCACCGAGCTCTACTACGAGGTCGACGAGCTGCCCGAGGAGGCCAAGCGGCCGCGGTCCCGGCTGCGCCGCAAGCCCGCGCCGGGGGCGACCGTCGTCTTCTGCCACGGCTACTGCCTCGCCCAGGACTCCTGGCACTTCCAGCGCGCCGCGCTGCGCGGAGTGGTCCGCACCGTCTACTGGGACCAGCGCAGCCACGGCCGCAGCGCCCGCGGGCTGGCCCAGGCGGACGGCGAGCCGGTCACCATCGAGCAGCTCGGCCGCGACCTGAAGGCCGTCCTCGACGCCGCCGCTCCCGAGGGCCCGCTGATCCTGGTGGGTCACTCGATGGGCGGAATGACCATCATGGCGTTCGCGGAGCAGTTCCCCGAGCTGGTGCGCGACCGCGTCGTCGGCGTCGCCCTGGTCGGCACCTCCAGCGGCCGCCTCGACGAGGTCACGTACGGGCTGCCGGCCGTCGGACTGGGCGCCGTGCGCAGGCTCCTGCCCGGCGTGCTCAAGGCGCTCGGCTCGCAGGTGGAACTGGTCGAGAAGGGCCGCAGGGCCACCGCCGACCTGTTCGCCGGCATGATCAAGCTGTATTCGTTCGGGTCCCGCGACGTGGACCCGGGCGTCGCGCGGTTCGCGGAGCGGCTCATCGAGGCCACCCCGATCGACGTGGTCGCCGAGTTCTACCCGGCCTTCCAGACCCACGACAAGACCGCGGCCCTCCAGCGCTTCGCGGACATCCCCGTCATCGTCGTGGCCGGGGACAAGGACATGATCACCCCGGCCGGGCACAGCCTGGCCGTCAAGGAGGCGCTGCCGAGCGCCGAGCTGGTGGTCCTGGAGTCCACCGGGCACCTGATGATGCTGGAGCGCCCGGAGACGGTGACCCGGCTGCTGACCGAGCTGCTGGCACGCACCGGGGCGGTACCCGCCCTCGCAGCGACTAACGTTGGCGGGCATGGAAGAAGTACCGCTGGAAGCACAGCGCAGCCAGGCACCGGCACCTGAGGCCGGCACCGGATCCGAGGCCCGCATCACCGTCGGCTCCCCGGACGCCATGCAGGAGTTGGGCCGCAGGCTCGCCGGCCTGCTGCGCCCGGGCGACCTCGTCCTGCTGACCGGCGAGCTCGGCGCGGGCAAGACCACGCTGACCCGCGGGCTCGGCGAGGGCCTGGGCGTGCGCGGGGCCGTGACCTCGCCGACCTTCGTGATCGCCCGCGTACACCCCTCGCTGACCGGCGGGCCCGCGCTGGTGCACGTGGACGCGTACCGGCTGGGCGGCGGGCTGGACGAGATGGAGGACCTGGACCTCGACGTCTCGCTGCCCGAGTCCGTGGTCGTCGTCGAATGGGGCGACGGCAAGGTGGAGGAGCTCTCCGACGACCGGCTGCACGTGGTGATCGGCCGTGCGGTCGGCCACGAGGAGGTCCTGGACGACGTACGGGAGGTGTCCGTGCGCGGGATCGGGGCGCGCTGGGCCGCGGGTGCGGGGCTGGACGCCCTGGCCGGAGCCCTCTCCGAGTAGCGCCGCAGACGTACCGGGGACCGTTCCGGGGGAACCTGCGCGCAAAGGTACCGACAACTCGTCGGCAAGATATTGCGCCCGCGGTAGCGGCCGTGGTGACATGGTACCGAGAGTTTCTTAGGTATGCCTAAGTTCGGTGTCCCGGGTCCAGGAGGCAACCATGTCGGCACCAGCAGGAGCACACCGCGAGCCCCGTCCGTCCGCGGTGTCCATGGGGATGCTGCTGGCCGCGGGCGCGGCCGCCAGCGCCGTCTCGACGCCGCCGGTCCTCGTACGGCTGACGGACGAGGGGGATCCCGAGGACGTCGTACGCGAACAGGCCGCTCCGGAATCCGAAGCGGCCTAGGGGTACAGCGAGGGCGGTGACACCCCGGCGCGCACTTCACCCGTCGCACATATGGGTGGTGTGCCCGGGGGCTGCCCGGGGTCAGGGGACGACGACGACCTTCGAGTTGATCGTCGCGAAGGCCCACATCGCGTCGCCGTCGGCCTTCGTCATGCGGATGCCGCCGGTCCTGCGGTTCGGGTCGGGCTCCGGCGTCGCACCGTCCACGCGGGCGCTGAAGCCGATCACCACGCCCTCCGTGTTGGCGAACCGCACGACGTGCTCGACCGGCACCCCGTCCGAGCCGGTGACCGCGCCCGAGCGCGAACTCACCAGGTAGCTGCCCGCCTTGGGGTGCACCGTGCTCGGCATCACCGGGAACGACCTGGGCTCCTGGCCGGCCTCTCCCACCAGCCACACGCGCTTCTGGCCCACCGAGTACACGACCCGCACCCCGGAGCCCGAACCCTCGGGCACCGGGACCGGCTTCGCCGGATCCACCTTGCCCGCGGCCTGGCTGGGGACCGGCGCCGGCTCCTGCGGACCGGCGGCCTGCGGAGGACGCTCGGGGGCCGACGCGGACGCCTGGTAGCCGAGGAACCCGATCGCGGCGAGTGCCGCGGCGGTGAGCCCGGCCACGATTCCCGAGCTGCTGCGTGCCACTGTGCTCCACCTCTCCGCGCTGCCTGATGCCTCGGCCGATGCCTGATCGAAAAGGTAGCAGCAGGCCCGCTCCGCAACCGGCCGCGAAGGCCGGGGGCTCCGGAGTCGTAGGCTGTTCGCGTGCTCTTGCTCGCTGTAGATACCGCCACGCCCGCTGTCACCGTCGCCCTGCACGACGGCGAGTCCGTCCTCGCCGAGTCGAACCAGGTCGACGCCCGCCGTCACGGGGAGCTGCTGCTGCCCTCCGTGGACAAGGTGCTCGCCGGCGCCGGGCTGAAGCTCGACGCCGTCACCGGCATCGTCGTCGGGGTCGGCCCCGGCCCCTACACCGGGCTGCGCGTCGGCCTCGTGACGGCCTCCACCTTCGCCTCCGTGCTCGGCGTGCCCGTGTACGGCCTGTGCACCCTCGACGGGCTCGCCTACGCCGCCGGGATCGAGGGCCCCTTCGTCGTCGCCACCGACGCGCGGCGCAAGGAGGTCTACTGGGCGCGCTACGAGGACCCCCGCACGCGGGTCGGCGAGCCCGCCGTGGACCGCCCGGCCGAGATCGCCGAGCAGGTCGCGGGCCTCCCGGCGGTGGGCCAGGGCGCGCTGCTCTACCCCGAGGTCTTCCCCGACGCCCGCGGGCCCGAGCACCAGTCGGCCGCCGCGCTGGTCTCGCTGGCCGCGGAGCGCCTGGCGGCCGGGGCCGCCTTCGAGAACGCCGAGGGCACCCCGCCGGCCCCGCTCTACCTGCGCCGGCCCGACGCGCAGGTGCCCAAGAACTACAAGGTGGTCACCCCGCAGTGACGGCCGCCCCTGACGTCGTGCTCCGCGAGATGCGCTGGTGGGACATAGAGCCGGTGCTGGAGCTGGAGCACGAGCTGTTCCCCGACGACGCCTGGTCCGCGGCGATGTTCTGGTCCGAACTGGCCCACGCGCGCGGCCCGCAGGCCACCCGCAGGTACGTGGTCGCGGAGGACGGGTCGGGCCGGCTGGTGGGCTACGCCGGGCTGGCCGCCGCCGGCGACCTGGCCGACGTACAGACCATCGCGGCCGCCCGCGACCAGTGGGGGACCGGGCTCGGCGCC
Source organism: Streptomyces sp. NPDC058525 (assembly GCF_042719495.1). Classification (NCBI taxonomy): domain Bacteria; kingdom Bacillati; phylum Actinomycetota; class Actinomycetes; order Kitasatosporales; family Streptomycetaceae; genus Streptomyces; species Streptomyces sp. NPDC058525. Next base: position 23,965 of record NZ_JBHXNP010000099.1, on the reverse strand, counting down.
CGGCTCCTGACCGACCTGCTGCGCGCCGCGACCGCGTTCGAGTGTGCCGAGGTGCTGCTGGAGGTGCGCGTGGACAACACCCGCGCCCAGAAGCTCTACGAGCGCTTCGGCTTCGAGCCCATCGGCTTCCGCCGCGGCTACTACCAGCCCGGCAACGTCGACGCGCTCGTCATGCGACTGACCGACCCCGCACAAGCACGAACTGAGAGCAGTGAGAGCAATGGCTGACGAACCTCTCGTCCTCGGCATCGAGACCTCCTGCGACGAGACCGGCGTCGGCATCGTCCGCGGCACCACCTTGCTCGCGGACGCCATCGCGTCGAGCGTCGACGAGCACGCGCGCTTCGGCGGTGTCGTGCCCGAGGTGGCCTCGCGCGCCCACCTGGAGGCGATGGTCCCCACCATCGAACGCGCCCTGAAGGAGGCCGGGGTCAGCGCCCGCGACCTCGACGGCATCGCGGTCACCGCCGGACCGGGCCTCGCGGGAGCACTGCTGGTGGGCACCTCGGCGGCCAAGGCGTACGCCTACGCCCTGGGCAAGCCGCTCTACGGCGTGAACCACCTGGCCTCGCACATCTGCGTGGACCAGCTGGAGCACGGCCCGCTGCCGGAGCCGACCATGGCGCTGCTGGTGTCCGGCGGGCACTCCTCGCTGCTGCTGGCACCCGACATCACCTCCGACGTCCGGCCGCTCGGCGCGACCATCGACGACGCGGCCGGCGAGGCCTTCGACAAGATCGCCCGCGTGCTCCAGCTGGGCTTCCCCGGTGGTCCGGTCATCGACCGGCTCGCACGGGAGGGCGACCCGAAGGCGATCAACTTCCCGCGCGGGCTGACCGGGCCGCGCGACGCCCCGTACGACTTCTCCTTCTCCGGGCTGAAGACGGCCGTCGCCCGCTGGATCGAGGCGAAGCGGCACGCGGGCGAGGAGGTGCCGGTGCGCGATGTCGCGGCGTCCTTCCAGGAGGCCGTGGTGGACGTGCTGACGCGCAAGGCGATCCGGGCGTGCAAGGACGAGGGCGTCGACCACTTGATGATCGGCGGCGGGGTGGCGGCCAACTCGCGGCTGCGCTCGCTGGCGCAGGAGCGGTGCGACGCGGCGGGGATCGTCCTGCGCGTACCGCGGCCGAAGCTGTGCACCGACAACGGTGCGATGGTGGCCGCGCTGGGCGCCGAGATGGTCAAGCGGAACCGGGCCGCCTCGGACTGGGACCTGTCGGCGGACTCCTCGCTGCCGGTGACGGACCCGCACGTGCCCGGGGTCCAGGGGCACGCGCACGGCCACGCGCACGGTCACGGGCACGGCCACGCGCACGACCACGACCACGTGCACGAGCTGAGCAAGGACAACCTCTACTCATGAGCACCGTCGCCCTGATGTGGGAGGCCCGGGCCGCCGACGGCCGGGGCAACGAACTGCTGGAGTGGGCCCGCGCCCAGGTCCTGGCCCGCGAGCCGGTGCGCCGCGAGGTGTTCCGGGCCCCGCAGGACCGGGTGCTGGTGATCACCTGGTGGGAGGCGGCCGAGGGGATCTCCGCGGACCTGCCCGAACTGCCGGAGCCCGCCGCCGACCTGATCACGCGGGCCGTGCACCGGTGGCGCTTCGAGTCGGTCGAGGCCGGCTAGGGCCCCTCTGCGGGATCGGTCCGGCCGGCCGGACCTGGCCGGCCGGCGCCACTATGGTCATGCGCATGCCTCGCCGTGACCTGCCGCCCCCGCCGCCGCCCGCGCACCTGCGCGACTGGCTGGACGAGGCCGCCGTACGGGCCGACCGCGCACGGTTCCTGAGCGAGCTGGGCCGGCGCAGCCTGGGCGTGGGCCGGCTGCTGCGCCTGTGGGCCGTCGCGGCCGTGTGCGTGCTCGGCTGGTGCTTCGTCGGCATGGCCTGGATGGCCTTCGAGCAGCACGACCCCTTCGGCTACGTGCACGGCCTCGTGCTGGCCGCCATCGGCGCGGGCGTGCTGGTCCCGGCCGGGTTCTGGTGCGTCCGGGGCGCCCGGCGCGACCGGCAGGTGCGCCGGCTGCTCCAGGCCTGGGCGGAGTCGGGCCGGGACCCGGTCGCCGACGCCCGCGTACGGGCTCCCGGGCGGAGCCTGACCTGGCTGGTGGCCTCGTTCGCCCTGGCCGCGTTCGGGCTGTGGGTGGCCTTCGCCGCCGCGGCCCCGGCCGACCCGGTCCGTACGACGTACGGCGAGACCGCGTACCTCATGGGCATCGGCCAGATCCTGTGGGCCACCGGCCTGCTGGGCCTCGCCAAGGCCGCCGCCCACCGGCGCTGGGCGGTCCGGGCGCTGCGCGCACCCGCGTCATAGCTCCCGGGCCGGCGCCCCGATCAGCATGGACGGGGCGCCCGCGACGCGGGTCAGGAAGACCGTCGCCGAGTTCGGGCCCTGCGGCTTCACCCTCTTGCGGAGCTCCTCGGGCTCGACGGCCGAGCCGCGCTTCTTCACGGTCAGGACGCCCACCCCGCGCTCGCGCAGCAGCGCCTTCAGCTTCTTCAGCCCGAACGGCAGCACGTCGGTGATCTCGTACGCCGTCGCGTACGGGGTCGCGCGCAGCTCGTCGGCGGTGATGTACGCGATCGTCGGGTCGATCAGCCGGCCGTCCAGCTGCTCGGCGACCTCGGCCACGAGGTGCGCGCGGATCACGGCGCCGTCGGGCTCGTAGAGCCAGCGGCCGACCGGCCCCGCCTCCGGGTCGGGCAGCGGATCGGCGGTGTGCAGGGCGCGCGGCCCGGGCAGCAGGGTCGCGCGCACGGTCCCCGGCGAGGTCCCGAACCAGAGCACGGCCTCCTTGACGTCCCCCTGGTCGGAGATCCACTCGGCCTCGGCCTCCGCCGGGACCGCCTCGTGCGGGATCCCGGGGGCGATCTTGATCGCGGCGTACTTCGCGCCCCGGGCCGTCTCCACGGCCCAGGACAGCGGCGGAGAGTAGGACTCCGGGTCGAAGATCCGGCCGCGCCCGCCGCGCCGGGCCGGGTCGATGAAGACGGCGTCGTAGCCGGAGGTGTCCACCTCCGTCACATCGGCCTCACGGACCTCGATCAGGTCCGCCAGCCCCAGCGCCTCGGCGTTGGCCCGCGCGACGGCGACGGTCAGCGGGTCGTGGTCGACGGCGAGCACCCGGATGCCGAGCCGCGCCAGGGCCAGGGCGTCGCCGCCGATGCCGCAGCACAGGTCGGCGAGGCTGCGCACGCCGAGGCGGGCGAGCCGCTCGGCGCGGTACGAGGCAACGGAGGCGCGGGTCGCCATCTCGCCGCCGCCCGGCGTGAAGTACATCCGGAACGCGTCCTCGGCGCCGAACTTCACCACCGCGCGCTGCCGCAGCCGGGCCTGCCCGAGCGCGGCGGAGACCAGTCCGGCGGGGTGCTCGCGGCGCAGCCGGGTGGCGAGGGCCAGCTCCTGGGCGGGGTCGTGGTCGCGGAGCGAGTCGAGGAGGGCGCGCCCCTCGGGGGTGAGGAGGGCGGCGAAGTCTTCGGGGGTCACGTGTCCATTGTCGGCGACGGGCGGGGGCGGGAGGGGGCGGGCGGTTGCGGGAGGCGACGGGCGGTTGCGGGTGGGGGTGTGGGCCAGTCGGTGGAAGGTGGGACTCCGCTCGCGGTGTCTTCCGGGGAGCCCGCGTGTCGGGTGCCAGGATGCGCAGCTATGCAGCTAGTCCGACAAAAGGAAGATAAGACGCAACAGGGTCACCGGTACGCGGCGGGTCCGCGCGGCCGGTTCGGGGTGGCCGTGGCCGCCCTGCTGGTAGCCGCCCTCGGCACGGCGTGCGGCTCCGGGGAGTCCAAGGCGCCGGACAAGGCCGAGAAGGCGAAGCCGGCCAAGGGTGCGGAGGCGGGCGCGGCGGGCGCGCTCAGCGCCGCCGAGAAGGCCAAGGCCGCCCAGCAGGCGCGCATCGCGGCGGTCAAGAAGTGGCGGCTGGCCAAGACCCCGCTCACCGCCCCGGCGGCGCCGAAGGAGAAGCCGGAGATCACCACGCGCGACGGCTTCGAGGTGGAGGACCAGGAGGAGTACCCGCCGGTCTTCACCACCATCGACACGGAGGAGAAGGTCGTCTTCCTGACCGTCGACGACGGCGCGGAGAAGGACCCCGAGTTCCTGAAGATGATGCAGGAGCTGAAGATCCCGTACACGGCCTTCCTCAGCGACTACATCGTCAAGGACAACTACCCCTACTTCAAGGCGATGCAGAGCGCCGGCGTCACCCTGAACAACCACACGCTCAACCACCGGTACATGCCCGGCCTCTCGTACGAGCAGCAGCGCGAGGAGATCTGCGGCCAGCAGGACACGATCCAGAAGCAGTTCGGCAAGCGGCCCACCCTCTTCCGCCCGCCGTACGGCAACTACAACCAGGACACGCTGCGCGCGGCGAAGAGCTGCGGGATCAAGGCGGTGCCGCTGTGGAACGCGGAGGCCTTCCCCAACCGGATGGAGTACCGCGAGTGGGACCGCGACCTGCACCCCGGCGACATCATCCTGACCCACTTCCGGGGCAAGGACGACTGGAAGGGCACAATGCCTGACATGATCCGTCAGGTCATGAAGACCGTCACGGACAAGGGGTACGCCGTGGCTCGCCTGGAGGACTATCTGTGAAGTACGCGCGCCGGTTGGTAGCCGGATCACTGGCGGCCGGCGCGCTGGCGCTGTCCCTGACGGGGTGCGGGGACGGCGCGGCCCCCACCGAGCGGCTGGGGCCCAAGCCGAAGGCGACGCAGGGGGCGTCGGACGCTCCCGCGTCGTCGCCGTCCGCGCCGGCCCCGGCCCCCGCGGCGGGCGGGGCCGCGGACGAGGCGTACCGCAAGTGGGGCCTGACGGGCCCCGTCGAGTACGCGCCCAGGCCCGCCCAGAAGCCGCAGATCCCCAAGGCGGGGCCGGGCAAGGTGCCGGTGGTGGACCGAATACCCGTCGCGGCCGACGACAAGGTCGTCTTCCTGACCTTCGACGACGGCGCGGAGAAGGACCCCGAGTTCCTGAAGATGGCGGCCGATCTGAAGCTGCCGATCAGCATGTTCCTGACGGACAGCGTGGCCTCGTCGGACCACGGGCACTTCGAGAAGCTCCGCGACAACGGCTCCGGCAGCACGGTGAACAACCACACCCTGACGCACCCGAACCTGCGGACCCTCTCGTACGAGGCGCAGAAGCAGCAGATATGCGGCCAGCAGGACCGCCTGGAGCAGCGCTTCGGCCAACGCCCGCCGCTCTTCCGCCCGCCCTTCGGCAACTACAACGACGACACCCTCCGGGCCGCCTCGGAGTGCGGGGTCTCGTCCCTGGTGCTGTGGCGGGTGTCGATGCAGATCAACAACTTCCAGTACGCCGAGGGCTCCGCCCTCAAACCGGGCGACATCATCCTGGCCCACTTCCGCGGCCCCGCCGAACTCAAGGGCGCGACGGAGACCCAGATGACGACGCGCATGCTCCAACGCATCCAGGAACAGGGCTACCGCATAGGCCGCCTGGAGGACTACCTGTAGCCGCGCGGCCTAGGGTGTTCAGCGAGGTGAAGGGGTGATCGCTTCATGACGGACGAAGGCCTCGCGGAGGCGCGCGACGGCGTCGGCGTCCGGCCCCTGCGGCGGCGCGGGATCCAGAGGTTGGCGCAGGAGCAGTGGGGGTCCGGCCGGTCGATCTGGGCCGCCGATACCGGAGAGCGTGAGCTCGTCGTCGATCAGGTCGACGTCCGGGAAGAGGCGGCGAGCGAGGGCGTTGCCGATGCCCTCGGGGTGTCGCCCGGTGCGCCGGTCTGGGTGCGGGGTCGACGGTTCGTGCTCGACGGCAAGCCGGTGCTGTTCGCGACCTCGCACCTGCCCTCCGACATCGTCGCCGCATCCGCGATCACCCAGCCCGACTCCGGCCCCGGCGGGACGTACGCGCGCCTGGCCGAACTGGGCCACGCGCCGGTCCACTTCCGGGAGGAGGTCCGCTCCCGCATGCCTTCGGCGGCGGAGGCCGAGCGCCTGGCGCTCGCGCTGGGCACCCCCGTCATCCAGATCGTGCGCACCGCGTACGCCGAAGGAGGGCGGGCCGTCGAAGTGAACGAGATGACCCTCGACTCCGCCTCCTACGTCCTGGAATACGACTTCGACGCCTGACCGCCGTGAGCGGTCCCTTGCCGGGTGCGAACAGTCTGGTGCCCGCGGCTTCCGCCGTCGTCGTCGATGACGACGGCCGGGTCTTGCTGCAGCGACGCACGGACAACGGCATGTGGGCGCTGCCCGGCGGCAAGATGGAACTGGGGGAGTCCATCGGCGACTGCGCGGTCCGGGAGACCTTCGAGGAAACCGGCATCACCGTCGAGATCACCGGGATCGTCGGGACGTACACCGACCCGGGACACGTCTTCGCCTACGACGACGGCGAGGTCCGGCAGGAATTCTCGATCTGCCTCACTGCCCGACCCATCGGAGGCAGCCTCCGGGTGTCGGACGAGTCGTTCGAGGTGGCGTGGTTCGCCCCCGATGCCGTTGACGGTCTGCCGATGGTGCCCAGCATCCGCAAACGCATCAGCGATTGGCGTGCCGGACACGGACCCGTCGTCCGCTGACGCGTCGGGCCCGCCCCCCGAGCCCCCCCAAACCAGGTCAGTCGGCTCCCGTGCGGGCGAGGTCCGTTGTGGCCATCGGGGTGATCGTTGTTTCCGCCGGGCCGCGGGCGTCCGCCTCGCGTTGGCGTTCCGCGCTGTCGCTGATGCGCAGGAGCAGGGCGATCATGATCCAGTTGGCCAGCAGGGACGAGCCGCCCTTGGCCAGGAACGGCAGGGCCTTGCCCGTCAGGGGGATCAGGCCCGTGACGCCGCCGGCGACCACGAAGACCTGGAGGGCCAGCGCCGAGGCGAGGCCCACCGCCAGCAGCTTGCCGAAGGGGTCGCGGGCGCCGAGCGCCATCCGCAGCCCCCGCTGCACGAGGAGCGCGTACAGGATCAGGACCGCCATCACCCCGGCCAGGCCGAGCTCCTCGCCGACCGTGGTCAGGATGAAGTCGCTGCGGCCCGCGAACTTGATCAGCTCCGGGTGCCCCATGCCGAGGCCCGTCCCGGAGATGCCGCCGGTGCCGAAGCTGAACAGCGCCTGCGCCGACTGGTCCGAGGTGACCCCCGGCGGCGGCTTGTCCCAGTAGTACGACAGCGGGTTGAGCCACGCCGCCACGCGCGCCTTGACGTGCGGTTCCGTCGAGCCCACCGCGAACGCGCCCACCGCCGCCATGAGCAGGCCGCACACGATCCAGCTGGTGCGCTCGGTTGCCACGTACAGCATCACCACGAAGACGCCGAAGAAGATCAGCGAGGTGCCGAGGTCGCGTTCGAAGACCAGCACCAGCATCGAGACGATCCACACCGTGATGATCGGTCCCAGCTGCCGCATCGGGGGCAGCCGCATCCCGAGGAACTTGCGGCCCGTCAGGGCCAGCGAGTCCCGGTGGATGACCAGATAGCCCGCGAAGAAGATCGCGATCATGATCTTCACGAACTCGCCCGGCTGCAGCGAGAAGCCGAAGAGGATGATCCACCGCTTCGCGCCGTACGTGTCCGCACCGAAGAAGGCGGGGGCGATCAGCAGCACCAGCGCGACGGCCATCGTGATGTAGATGAACCGCTGGAGCAGCCGGTGGTCGCGCAGCAGGGCGACCACCAGGATGCAGGCGGCGACGCCGATCACCGTCCACATCAGCTGGTCCGGGGCGTTCGCCGCCGAGTCGTAGCGCTCGATGTACCCCTGGTCGAGGCGGTGGATCAGCACCAGCCCCAACCCGGTCAGCAGCATGGCCAGCGGGAAGATCAGCGGGTCCGCGTACGCCGCGAACCGGCGGATGCCCAGGTGCCCGACCAGCGCGAGCAGCGTCATGCTGATCGTGAAGCCGGTCAGGTTCGGCGGCAGCTCGCCGTTCATCGCGAGGCCGGCGTTGGCATGGCCGAAAACGGCGATCACGACGACGAAGACCAGCAGCAGCGCCTCGGTGCGGCGGCGCGAGCCCGCCGACGTCAGGGGTTTCAGTCCACGCACGGGATGCCGCCACCGTCCGTCGAGCCGGACGTGGACGTGGGGGCGGGTGACTCGGGAGAGCTGGGCGGTGTGGACGGTCCGGGGGCGGCGGACTTCGACTGCGCCCCCGCCGAGGCTGAAGCGGCGCCCGGTGCGCTCGGGCTCGGAGGGGCCTTCGGCCCGATCTGCTCGGCAATGAGGCGCTTTATCTTCATATCATCTACGACGTTGATGTCCTCCCCATGGTTCCTTCCGAACCCCTCGATGGGGAGTGTCGTGAATTGCACCTTCCCGCCGGACAGGTTCTTCGCCTGCTTCACGAACGACAGCAGATCCCACCCCTCGTCCGTCACCACGTCCTGCTTCGCGGCCTCGACCAGCTTCATCAGCTTGACCGGGTCGGTGAAGGTCCCGGCCGAGTTCAGCTTCTTCGTCGCGCCCGCGAGGAAGGCCTGCTGCCGCTTCGTCCGGTCCAGGTCACCCCTGGCCAGGCCGTGCCGCTGGCGTACGAAGGCGAGCGACTGCTGGCCGTTCAGGGTCTGCGGGCCGGCCGGGAAGTCGGCGCCGGAGTACCGGTCCTTCACCGGCTTGTTCAGGCACACCGGTACCCCGCCCAGCGCGTCCGCGAGGTGGTAGAAACCGGCCAGATTCAGCTCGGCGAAGTGATCGATCGGCACCCCCAGGAAGTTCCGCACCGTCTCGATCTCCGCCTTGCGCCCCGCCTCCCGGCCCTCGCGCTCCAGCTGTCGGCGATCACCGACCCCCTGCGCGACGAGCTGCTCCTGCTTCTTCTCCTTCGCGAGCCCGTAGGCCTTCTTGATCTTGTCCTTGCCGTGGCCCGCTATGTCGACGAAGTCGTCGCGCGGGATCGAGAAGGCCTTCGCCGGGCTGCCGTCGCCGGGTACGTGGAGCAGGATCAGGGTGTTCGCGTTGTAGCCGCCGATGTCCGAACTGCCGGCATGCAGCTTGTCCAGCACGTCGTCCGGCAGGTCCTCGCCGTTCTGGTCCTTGCGGCTGTCCAGGCCCATGAGCAGGACGTTCACATCGCCGTACTTCGACTTCTCCGCGCCCTCCAGGGCCTTGGAGCTGCCGATGCTGGAGGCCAGGTCCCGGTACAGGTACCAGGCGCCGCCGCCCGCCATGACCGCCAGCGCGCAGCCGGTGATCAGCAGGGTGCGGCCGAGCCGCCGTCGACGGGAGATCCGGTGGCCTGGGGCAGTCGTCTTCCTCCGGTGCGCGCTCATGCCTGTCGATGGTGGGGCAGGGACGCTGAAGGAATCCTGAGGGCCGGAGGGAACGGATGCGCCGGAGGGGACGGATGCGCCGGAGGGGACGGATGCGTCGCAGACGCCGAAGGCGCCGCCGCTAGCGGCACGGGATGCGCAGCACCAGCCGCGCGCCCCCGCCGGGCCCCGGCGCCGGCAGTGCCCGTACGTCGCCCCCGTGCGCCCGCGCGATCTCCCGGGCGATGGCCAGGCCGAGCCCCGTCCCGCCGCTGGCCCGGCCCCGGTCCGCGTCCAGCCGTACGAACCGCTCGAACACCCGGTCCCGGTCCGCCTCCGGGATCCCCGGACCGTCGTCGGTGACCTCCAGCACCGCCCAGGTGCGTCCGCCCGCTGTGTCCGCCGCCGCCCGCACCACCACCTCGGCGCGCGCGTACCGCAGGGCGTTGTCCACGAGGTTGGCCAGCGCCCGCTCCAGCCGCGCCGGGTCTCCGGCGGCCGGTACGGGCGAACGCGCGTCCAGCCGCAGCGCCACCCGGGGGCCGCCCCGGCGCGCCACGTCCTCCGCGGCCAGCAGCGCCAGGTCGACCGGCTCGCTCCGCGGCCGCGGCCCGCCGTCGAGGCGGGCCAGCAGCAGCAGGTCCGCCGCGATCCGCTGGAGCCGCTCGGTGTCGGCCAGCGCGGCCGCCACCGACTCCCGGTCGGGGCGGTCCATGGCCAGGGCCACCTCCAGCCGGGAGCGGACGGCGGCCAGCGGATTGCGCAGCTCGTGCGAGGCGTCCGCGGTGAACTGCCGCTGCCGGGCGTCGGCGCGCTCCAGCCGGTCCAGGGTGCCGTTGACGGTACGGGCCAGCTGCGCGATCTCGTCCGCCCCGCCCGGGTCCGGAACCCGCCGGTCCAGCTCGCTCGCGGTGACCGCCTCCAGCTCGTTGCGGATGGCGGTCACCGGGCGCAGCGCGAGCCCGGTCACCCACCAGGCCAGGGCCGCGGCGAAGGCGATCAGCGGGGGCGCGCCCGCCAGCAGCCCGACCGCGACGGCCCCGGTCGCGTCGTCGACGTCGCCGAGCACGGTCACGGCGTACACGGTGTGCGGGTCGTGCGCGCCCGGCGGACCGGCCGCCTCCACCGCGACCGCCACGCGCCGCTCCCCGCCGGGGCGGGCGGGCGGCAGCACGGCCGACCGCGAGTCCTCCCCCGAACCACTTCCGCCTGAGCCCCCGCCCGATCCGCCCCCGGGCCCCAGCCCGCCGAGGTCCCCGAGGTCCGGGACATCCGCCGGATCGCCGCTGGTCGCCACCGTGCGCCCCTGGGCGTCCCGTACGAGGACCAGGTCCACCCCGCGTTCGGGCGCGGGCAGCCGCCCGCCGGGCGGCAGAGTCCGGCTGTCGACCTGGGCGGCGACCTTGCGGGCGGCGAGCTCGGTCCGGCCGGTGGTGTTGTCGAGCAGGTTGGCGCGCAGCAGGGCGTACAGCCACAGGCCCCCGGTGGCCAGGACGGCGGCCATCGCGAGGGCGGCGGCCATCGCCGTACGCGCGCGGACGGTACTAGCCACCGTCCGGGGCCATCCGGTAGCCGGTCCCGTGGACGGTGAGGATCGAGCGGCGGCCGAACGGCGCGTCGATCTTCCGGCGCAGCGAGGAGACGTACACCTCAACGATGTTCGGGTCGATGCCGTGCGGGGTGTCCCAGACCTCGTCGAGGATGTCCTGCTTGGCGACGGCCCGCCCGGGCTGCTCCATCAGGCAGGCCAGTACGCCCAGTTCGCGGGCGGTGAGCTCGATGTCGTGGGAGCCGCGGCGGCAGCGGCGGCCCTGCGGGTCGAGGAGGAGGTCGCCGGCCTGGAGGGTGCTGCGGTCCGGGGCGCCCGCGCGGCGGGCCAGCGCCCGGATCCGGGCGGCGAGGACCACGAAGGAGAACGGCTTGGTGAGGTAGTCGTCGGCCCCCGAGTCCAGACCCTCGGCCTCGTCGTACTCGCCGTCCCGGGCGGTCAGCATCAGCACCGGGGTGGTGTCGCCGTGGGCGCGCATGCGGGTGCAGATCTCGTAGCCGCTCATGCCCGGCAGCATCAGGTCGAGGAGGACCACGTCGTACGGGCCGCCGGCGAGGGCGAGGTCCAGGCCGCGGTGGCCGTCGTGCGCGACCTCGACCAGGTGCCCGTCGGCGGACAGGCCTTGCCGCAGGGAGTCGGCGAGGCCTTCTTCGTCTTCGACCACGAGGATGCGCACGGCTCAAGCGTCACATATCGGGCCGAGGTGCCGGAATCGCCCCGGTTCGCCGCCGGTTCGCTGCCCGGTTAGCCGCCGGCCCGCTCCCGCTTCGCTCCCCGCCTCAACCGCCCGGGCACTCGCTGCTGTCGCCGCCGCTGCGGCACATGTGGCCCGAGCGCGTGGAGGCCGGGTCGGGGTGGGTCTCCTGCGGGGACGCTCCCCGGTACGAGGTGCTCGCCATCATCAGCAGCACCCCGGCGACCAAGGCGCAGAGCGCACCGTGCACGGCCACCGAGAACCACGCGCGCCGCCGGCCGAACCCGAAGGCGGCCGCGGCGCACACGCAGCACATCACGCCGAGGAACGCGTACGCCTCGAAGCTCAGCGGCACGCCCTGCCAGTGGGAATCCTCGGGCACGTAAGGTGCGATCAGGCCGAACTCCGTGAGGGCGGCCCACAGGACGCCCGCGACCAGGACCGCGGCCGCCAAGGCGCCCGTGAAGAGGGCCAGCACGAGGTCCGCCGCCCAGTGGAGGGGCTGCCGAGGCTGTGTCGTCATGCCCCGCAGTGTCGGGCCGGGACGCGGCCGGACGCCTGAGTACGGATACTCAGCGCGTGCCCTGCGCCCGCGCGGCCGAGGCTCCGGCACCGTGCACCCCCTCAGAGCCGTGCGCCCCCTCCGGTCCCGGCCCTGCCGCCGGCGCCCCCGATCCCGGTCCCGCAGCCGACGCCCCAGACACCCCAGGCGCCCCAGACACCCGAGGCGCCCCAGACACCCGAGGCGCCCCGGACACCCGAGGCGCCCCGGACGCTCCCGCGGCCGGCGCCCCCGGCGCCCCCGAGGCCCGCCCCCGCCTCCGCGCCAGCGCGTCCCGGGAGGCCGCGCCCACGGCCCACACCGGGAACACGAGCGAGAGCACCCCCACCGCCCCGGGCCCCAGCCAGACGAACACGCCGGGCTGTACGGCCGTATCGGCGGACGGCCCGAGGACGAAGGCCGTCCGCGGCCCGTCCGGCCGGGTGTCGAAACTGGTGTCGACCTCGACCCGCGGGATCGTGAACGATCCGTCGCCGGCCGCGAACGACCCCTCGCACATCCAGTGTTCGTCCCCGTCCGAGTCCTGCTCCGCCACGCACCGCGAGGCGAGGAAGGTGCCCTCCACCCCGGCCACCTGGGCCGCCAGCCGCGGAACGGAGCCCGACAGCATGTAGATCCCGGCCGCCAGGCCGACGGCGATCGGTAGGAGGTGGCGCGGACGCACGCCGGAGTTTGTCCTGGTCATGGCGGGAGAGTAATGAGATCGAACGCCCGTGCGCCGGGTTTTCGCCGGTTCCGCGGGCCGCTCCGCCGCAACGCCCGCCGTCGAGAATTGGCACTCCGCTTGACCGAGTGCTAATCGCCGGAATAGTGTCGCACCTGGCACTCGCCACCGGTGAGTGCCAACACAGCGACAGGCAGGTCCGGCACCCGCGACGACGGATCGACCTGGTCGCCACCTCAGACAGTTAACCCCGGATCTCCGAAGGGGGAGGTCGGATCGTGACGACCGCCAGCTCCAAGGTTGCCATCAAGCCGCTCGAGGACCGCATTGTGGTCCAGCCGCTCGACGCCGAGCAGACCACGGCCTCCGGCCTGGTCATCCCGGACACCGCGAAGGAGAAGCCCCAGGAGGGCGTCGTCCTCGCCGTGGGCCCGGGCCGCTTCGAGGACGGCCAGCGTCTCCCGCTGGACGTCAACGTCGGCGACATCGTGCTGTACAGCAAGTACGGCGGCACCGAAGTGAAGTACAGCGGCGAGGAGTACCTCGTCCTCTCGGCTCGCGACGTGCTCGCGATCGTCGAGAAGTAATTCGCTTCAAGTTTTGATTTGAGCTGCGCCCCTGGTCACCCTGCTGATGCCGGGCGGCGAGGGGCGTAGTTCGTTCCAGGCGGTGGCGGTCGCGGTGAGCGGCCGATCGCAACGAGAGGACTGAACCGCTCCCATGCCGAAGATTCTGAAGTTCGACGAGGACGCCCGTCGCGCCCTCGAGCGCGGCGTCAACAAGCTTGCCGACACGGTCAAGGTGACGATCGGCCCCAAGGGCCGCAACGTCGTCATCGACAAGAAGTTCGGCGCCCCCACCATCACCAACGACGGTGTCACCATCGCCCGCGAGGTCGAGCTGGACGACCCGTACGAGAACCTGGGCGCGCAGCTCGTGAAGGAGGTGGCGACCAAGACCAACGACATCGCGGGCGACGGCACCACCACCGCCACCGTGCTGGCCCAGGCGCTGGTCCGCGAGGGTCTGCGCAACGTCGCCGCGGGCGCGTCCCCGGCCGCCCTGAAGAAGGGCATCGACGCCGCGGTCAAGGCCGTGTCCGAGGACCTCCTCGCGACCGCCCGCCCGATCGAGGACAAGTCCGACATCGCCGCCGTGGCCGCGCTCTCCGCGCAGGACCAGCAGGTCGGCGAGCTCATCGCCGAGGCGATGGACAAGGTCGGCAAGGACGGTGTCATCACCGTCGAGGAGTCCAACGCCTTCGGCCTGGAGCTCGAGTTCACCGAGGGCATGGCCTTCGACAAGGGCTACCTCTCGCCGTACATGGTCTCCGACCAGGAGCGTATGGAGGCCGTCCTCGACGACCCGTACATCCTGATCAACCAGGGCAAGATCTCCTCCATCCAGGACCTCCTGCCGCTGCTCGAGAAGGTCATCCAGGCCGGCGCCTCGAAGCCGCTGCTGATCATCGCCGAGGACGTCGAGGGCGAGGCGCTCTCCACCCTCGTCGTCAACAAGATCCGCGGCACCTTCAACGCGGTGGCCGTCAAGGCCCCGGGCTTCGGCGACCGCCGCAAGGCGATGCTTCAGGACATGGCCACCCTCACCGGTGCCACCGTCATCGCCGAGGAGGTCGGCCTCAAGCTCGACCAGGCCGGTCTGGACGTACTGGGCTCCGCCCGCCGCGTCACGATCTCCAAGGACGACACGACCATCGTCGACGGTGGCGGCAGCCACGAAGAGGTCGTCGGCCGTGTCAACCAGATCAAGGCCGAGATCGAGTCCACGGACTCCGACTGGGACCGCGAGAAGCTGCAGGAGCGCCTGGCGAAGCTCGCCGGCGGCGTCTGCGTCATCAAGGTCGGCGCCGCCACCGAGGTGGAGCTCAAGGAGAAGAAGCACCGTCTCGAGGACGCCATCTCGGCGACCCGCGCCGCGGTCGAGGAGGGCATCGTCTCCGGCGGTGGCTCCGCGCTCGTCCACGCCGTCAAGGTCCTCGAGGACAACCTCGGCCTGACCGGCGACGAGGCCACCGGTGTCGCGGTCGTGCGCCGCGCCGCCGTCGAGCCGCTGCGCTGGATCGCCGAGAACGCCGGCCTCGAGGGCTACGTCATCACCTCGAAGGTCGCCGAGCTCGAGAAGGGCCAGGGCTTCAACGCCGCCACCGGCGAGTACGGGGACCTGGTCAAGGCCGGCGTCATCGACCCGGTGAAGGTCACCCGCTCCGCGCTGGAGAACGCCGCGTCCATCGCCTCCCTGCTGCTCACGACCGAGACCCTGGTCGTCGAGAAGCCGGCCGAGGAAGAGGGCGACGCGGGCCACGGCCACGGTCACGGCCACAGCCACTGATCGGGCACCGCGCTCGGAAGGCCCCGTCCCGCATCCGCGGGACGGGGCCTTCCCGTGTGTGCGGGGCTACATGGCGCCCAGTTGGCGCATCAGGCCCATGGCGTCCAGGTGCCACCAGCCCTCCGCGATCATCCCGTCCTCGCAGCGGAACGTCGTGGTGCCGGTCATGGTGCACTTCTTGCCGGTCGGGGCGATGCCCTGGAACTCGCCCTTGTGGGTTCCGGCCCAGCTCCACACCGTGGTGACGTAGTCGCCCTCGGCCAGCTGCGCGTCGGTGGTGAAGCGGTAGTCGAAGGCGTCGCGCCAGGCCGTGATGTCCGCGCGCACGGCGTCCCGTCCGATGACGGGAGCGTCCTTCATGGTGTCGTGGTCGACGTACTGCGGCGCCATCATCTCGTCGAGGACGTCGAGGTTCCCCTTCGTGAGGCACTCGTCGAACATCCGGTTCACCATGTGCTTGTTGATGTTCTCGTCGCGGACCACGTCGAGGTTGGTGAAGGTCGGCATCCCCTCGCACAGCGCCACCATCTCCTGGAACATCGTGTCCGTCTCCGGGAGCTGAGAGTTCCTCATGGCCTGTTCGTACGAGGGGAATTCGACCACGTCCACGTAGTGGTTCTCGTTCTCGCGGTCCTTGCCCACGATGCTGTGGGTGACGGTGCGCTTGCCCTGGCTCTGCGAGACGTACCGGTCGAGCAGCTGGTTGAGGTCGTCCTGCCGACTGGTCTTGTAATCGATTATCTGTACGAATGTCATGGCGTCTCCCGGGCTGGATGGGACACGTCCATTTTAGGGAGATTTCACCCATTCGGCGGGTTTACCGGCGAGTTAACGGGCTACTGGGGTCCGTACTTGCGGCCCGTCCGGGACGAGACCCCGCCCAGCAGCCCGCGCGGCGTCAGCTTCACCACGCCCATCAGCGCCTTGTACCGCGGATCGGGGATCGACACCGTCTTGCCGCGCGCCAGGTCCGCCAGGGCCGCGGCCACCAGCTTGTCGGCGTCGAGCCACATCCAGCCGGGGATGTTGTCGGTGCCCATGCCGGCGCGCTGGTGGAACTCGGTGCGCACGAAGCCGGGGCACAGGGCCATCAGCCGCACCCCGGACCCGGCCAGGTCCCGCGCCGCGCCCTGGGTGAACTGCACGACCCAGGCCTTGCTCGCCCCGTAGGTGCCGCGCGGTACGAACGCCGCCACCGAGGCCACGTTGATCACGCCGCCGCGCCCGCGCGAGCGCATCGACCCGGTCGCCGCCGAGGTCAGCCGCAGCACCGCCTCGATGTGCACCTTGAGCATGGTGAGCTCGTCGGTCATGGAGACCTCGAGGTAGCGGCCCTTGTTGCCGAAGCCCGCGTTGTTGACCAGCAGGTCCACCGGGTGGGTGCGGTCGTCGAGCCGCCGCTCGACCGCCGCGATGCCCTCCTCCGTGGAGAGGTCGGCGGCCAGCACCTCGGCCTCGATGCCGTGCCGGTCGTGCAGTTCGGTGGCCTGCTCGCCCAGCCGCTTGGTGTCACGCGCCACCAGCACCAGGTTGTGGCCCTGGGCGGCGAGCCGCCGGGCGAAGGCGGCGCCGATGCCCGCCGTGGATCCCGTAATCAACGCAGTCGTCATAGGCGCAACCTAGCCGCCCCGGGTGACGGCGTTACCTCGCCCCGTCCCCGGCCCCGTACTTCTCCAGGTACTGCCGCACCCGGTCATGGGCCTCCGGCTCCATCGCCGCGCCCGCCGCCAGGGTGCGCGGCAGCAGGGCGCGCTCGGTGGTGAAGGCGCGGAACCACAGCTGCACCGTCACGTCGTGCTCCGGACGGTGGATGATCTCGATGCCGTCGCCCGGAGAGACCGTCCCCTCCTCGATCACCCGCAAGTACGCGCCCGGCCGTGCCTCCTGGGTGAACCGCTTGACCCAGGCGCTCTCGCCGAGGACCCCCTGGAAGGTCCGGCACGGGATGCGGGCCGAGGCCACTTCGAGGACCAGGTCCGCGCCCACCCGCCACCGGTCGCCGAGGCGCGCGGTGTTCAGGTCGATGCCGGAGGTGGTGAAGTTCTCGCCGAACAGACCGGCGGGCAGTTCGCGGCCGAGCTCCGCCTCCCACAGGTCCAGGTCCTCGCGGGCGTACGCGTAGACGGCCTGGTGGTCGCCGCCGTGGTGGCGCCGGTTGCAGACGGCGTCGCCTTCGAGGCCGCTGCCCAGGCCGGTGGCCTTGTCGCCGGGCGCGACCACCCGGACCGGTCCGGGGACCGGGCGCTTGCCGTGGCCGGTCAGCCCGCTTTCCGCGTCGGCGTAGTCGACGGCCGTGGCGCGGCCGAGGTTCACGGAGATCAGATGCATGGCGCCCATGAAAGCAAACTAGCCGAGCAGCCCCAAAGCGGCGAGGGGATATTCGCTCGGCGGTCAAAGCTGGGCTTATGCTCAAGGGGTGATCGAGGCACGTCATCTCCGTGTTCTGCGCGCTGTCGCCGGGACCGGGTCCTTCTCCGCCGCCGCCCGCGAGCTCGGCTGCACCCAGCCGGCCGTCTCCCAGCAGATGAAGGCGCTGGAGCAGTCGGCCGGCACCCCGCTGCTCATCCGCACCGGCCGCGAGATGCGGCTGACCCAGGCCGGCGAGGCCCTGGTCCGGCACGCCGCGGGGATCCTGGCCGGGCTGACCGCGGCCGAGGAGGAGGTCGCGGCCATCGCCGGGCTGCGCGCGGGCCGGGTCCGGCTGGTGTCCTTCCCCAGCGGCAGCTCCACGCTGGTGCCCACCGCGCTCGCGGCGATGCGCGCCGAGCACCCGGGAACCCGCATCTCCCTGGTCGAGGCCGAACCGCCGCGCTCGGTGGAGATGCTGCGCGAGGGCGACTGCGACCTGGCCCTGGCCTTCCGCTACGGCGGGTCGGCCGGATCCGCCGCGGAGTGGGAGGACCTGGTGGTGCGCCCGCTGCTGACCGACCGGCTCGTCGGACTGGTCCCCGAGGGCCACCGGCTGGCCGGGGCGGAGCGCGTGGGCATGGCGGAGCTGGCGGACGAGCCGTGGATCGCGGGCTGTCCGCGCTGCCGCCGCCATCTGGTGGAGGTGTGCGAATCCGCGGGCTTCACCCCGCGGATCGACTTCGCGACCGACGACTACCCGGCGGTCGTCGGCCTGGTGGGGGCGGGGCTGGGCGTCGCCGTGCTGCCGGAGCTGGCGGTGGAGTCCGTACGGGCCAAGGGCGTCAGCACGGTGGCCGTGGAGCCGGCCGTGGAGCGGGAGGTCGTGGCGCTGACCCTGCCCGACCTGGCCCGGGTGCCGGCCGTCGCCGCCACCCTGGCCGAGCTGGAGCGGGCCGCCACGCGCTGACCGTACGTCTCTGGCAGGTACGTACGGCCGAACGCGTGATGTTGCGCCCCGGACCCCGGACCCCGGCGCGCCCGGTGGGCGCGATGGATCGAAGGAACGTTCCTTCGTGTGCTTGTTCGCCTGTTCAGTGGGGCGTGATCGGTCCGATCGCGCTGGACGCGGGGATCAGGCGGTGGCGCGCGCGGCCCATCAGCTCCTCCCGCTCGTCCTCCGTCAGCCCTCCCCACACTCCGTAGGGCTCGCGGACGGCGAGCGCGTGCGCGGCACATTCCGCGCGGACCGGGCATCGCATGCAGACCTCTTTAGCCGAGGCCTCGCGCGCGCTCCTGGCCGCGCCCCGCTCGCCTTCCGGGTGGAAGAAGAGGGAGCTGTCGACCCCGCGGCAGGCGGCGAGCAGCTGCCAGTCCCAGAGGTCGGCGTTCGGTCCGGGGAGGCGGGAGAAATCTGCCATTGGTAGTCCTCTTGGTGCCGGTACTGAGGCGGATACGGTCCATGTCTCCAAGGGTCTCCACACCTACTGTCGGAGTAGATGTAAATATGACTCATTGGGAATCTAGCCTCAGACACGTGCCAAACGGAAGAAAAGCCGCCAAATAGGGCATAGCTCCAGATGGAGGACAGTTGCCTTGTGGCGTCCGTGTCGTGTTCGCTTCCTCACGTAGAGTGCCGAAGGTGTCCGTCCGACCCGTAACTCTTTCGAGTGACCATCGTTGAGAGTGCGAAGGCGGTTGAACCAATAAGTTCTCGGACAGGTGTCCGGGGGCATCGACCGCACAGGTGACGATACGTACCAGCCTGGAGGCTCAAGGTGACGCGCATCAGCAGCTGCGGAGGGCGGTCATGACATCCGTCCTCGTCTGCGACGACTCCCCGCTTGCCCGAGAGGCGCTCCGCCGCGCGGTTGCCACCGTGCCCGGCGTCGAGCGTGTGACGACGGCTGCCAACGGCGAGGAAGTCCTCCGCCGCTGGGGTGCCGACCGCTCCGACCTGATTCTGATGGATGTACGGATGCCCGGGCTGGGGGGTGTCGAGACGGTCCGCCGGCTGCTCTCGGCCGACCCCGGCGCCCGCATCATCATGCTGACGGTCGCCGAGGACCTGGACGGCGTGGCCCTCGCGGTCGCCGCCGGCGCCCGGGGATACCTGCACAAGGACGCCTCGCGCGCCGAACTGCGGGCCACGGTCACCCAGGCCCTCGCCGACCCGACCTGGCGACTGGCCCCGCGCCGGCTCCGCTCGGCCGAGATGGGCGCCGCGCCCACGCTCACCGCGCGCGAGATCCAGGTGCTGGAGGGCATGAGCCACGGCCGGTCCAACGCGGAGATCGGGCGCGAGCTCTTCCTCTCCGAGGACACGGTCAAGACGCACGCCCGCAGGCTGTTCAAGAAGCTCGGCGCCTCGGACCGGGCACACGCCGTCGCGCTCGGCTTCCGCTGGGGCCTGGTCCGCTGACCCTCGGGTCACGGCCCGGTCCGACGACCGTGAGCCCCGTCGTACCCGGTGCGCACCCGGGGATTGGCGGGGCACAATCCGGGGGACGTGTCGCTTCGTGCGCGATGCCGCATCCTTGAGGGTGTGCCGCATTCTTGGAAATGTGGGATCCCCGTCCTGGGGATCATCCGGCGAGCGGGAGGGGAGGGTGCAGACCATGAGTTCCGGCGCACCCGCTCATAACGCTTCGATGCACGAAACCGGCCGTGGTGCCACGGAACCTCCGGCGCCAAGGCACCATGGATTGATGCGCGACGACGAGGCCCTGGGGTCACCCGCGGCCACAGGCCCGACCGGCGCCGCCAAGGGCGGCAGTGCCGGAGCCGTCAGCGCGCTCGTACGCCGGGCGGTGGAGGGCGACGAGCAGGCCACGCACGACCTGCTCGCCTTCGTTCACCCGCTCGCGATCCGCTACTGCCGCACCCGGCTGTCGCGGCTCCCGGGTGACGCCCGCCACTTCGTGGAGGACCTGGCGCAGGAGGTCTGCGTCGCCGTCCTGATGGCCCTGCCGCGCTACCGGGACACCGGGCGGCCCTTCGAGGCCTTCGTCTTCGCCATCGCCGCGCACAAGGTCGCCGACCTGCAGCGGGCCGCCATGCGGCACCCCGGCAGCACGGCCGTCCCGTCCGACGAGATGCCGGAACGGCCCGACGACTCGCTCGGCCCCGAGGAGCGGGCGCTGCTCAGCAGCGACGCGGCCTGGGCCAAGAAGCTCCTCGCCAACCTGCCGGAGAACCAGCGCGAGCTCCTCGTCCTGCGGGTGGCCGTCGGGCTGACCGCCGAGGAGACCGGGCAGATGCTCGGGATGTCGCCGGGGGCGGTACGGGTGGCCCAGCACCGGGCCCTCAGCCGGCTGCGCGCGCTCGCCGAGCAGTAGGAGCCGCTGGACCCGTCCGGCGGTTCATCGTAGGAAACAACGAAACTTCCGATCGGTCTGGCTCGTGGAATGAGACGCTGCGGGATCCCGTTAGCATGGACATCCGCGCTGAGCAAGACCATTTGGGAAGGTGTCATGACTACCGACGGAGTGCCCGACAAATTCGCCACGCTCGGACTGACCTACGACGACGTGCTGCTGCTGCCGGGCGCGTCGGACATGGCCCCGGACGAGATCGACACCTCCTCCCTCATCTCGCGCAACGTCCGGGTGAACGTCCCCCTGCTGTCCGCCGCCATGGACAAGGTCACCGAGGCCCGCATGGCCATCGCGATGGCCCGCCAGGGCGGCGTCGGCGTACTGCACCGCAACCTCTCCATCGCCGACCAGGCCAACCAGGTCGACCTGGTCAAGCGCTCCGAGTCCGGCATGGTCACCGACCCGATCACGGTGCACCCCGATGCGACACTGCGCGAGGCCGACGAGCTCTGCGCGAAGTTCCGGATCTCCGGCGTCCCGGTCACCGACCCGGCGGGCAAGCTGCTCGGCATCGTCACCAACCGCGACATGGCCTTTGAGTCGGACCGCAGCCGCCAGGTGCGCGAGGTCATGACCCCGATGCCGCTGGTCACGGGCAAGGTCGGCATCTCGGGCGTGGACGCCATGGAGCTGCTGCGCCGCCACAAGATCGAGAAGCTTCCGCTGGTCG
Source organism: Streptomyces sp. NPDC058525 (assembly GCF_042719495.1). Lineage (NCBI taxonomy): Bacteria > Bacillati > Actinomycetota > Actinomycetes > Kitasatosporales > Streptomycetaceae > Streptomyces > Streptomyces sp. NPDC058525. Next base: position 2,547 of record NZ_JBHXNP010000099.1, on the reverse strand, counting down.
ACGACTCGGGCATCCTCAAGGGCCTCATCACGGTCAAGGACTTCGTCAAGGCCGAGAAGTACCCGAACGCCGCCAAGGACAAGGACGGCCGGCTGCTGGTCGGCGCGGCCGTCGGCGTCGCCGGTGACGCGTACGACCGCGCCCAGGCCCTGATCGAGGCGGGCGCCGACTTCATCGTCGTCGACACCGCGCACGGCCACTCCCGGCTGGTCGGCGACATGGTCGCCAAGATCAAGTCGAACTCCTCCGTCGACGTCATCGGCGGCAACGTCGCCACCCGCGACGGCGCCCAGGCGCTGATCGACGCCGGCTGCGACGGCATCAAGGTCGGCGTCGGCCCCGGCTCCATCTGCACCACCCGCGTCGTCGCCGGCATCGGCGTCCCGCAGGTCACCGCGATCTACGAAGCTTCGCTCGCCGCCAAGGCCGCGGGCGTCCCGGTGATCGGCGACGGCGGCCTCCAGTACTCCGGCGACATCGCGAAGGCCCTGGTCGCGGGCGCCGACACGGTGATGCTCGGCTCGCTGCTCGCGGGCTGCGAGGAGTCCCCGGGCGAGCTGCTCTTCATCAATGGCAAGCAGTTCAAGTCGTACCGCGGCATGGGCTCGCTCGGCGCGATGCAGTCCCGCGGCGACCAGCGCTCCTTCTCCAAGGACCGCTACTTCCAGGAGGGCGTGGGCGGCGACGACAAGCTCATCCCCGAGGGCATCGAGGGCCAGGTGCCCTACCGCGGCCCGCTCTCCGCGGTCGTGCACCAGCTCGTCGGCGGCCTGCGCCAGTCGATGTTCTACGTCGGCGGCCGCACGGTTCCCGAGCTCCAGGACCGGGGCCGCTTCGTGCGGATCACCTCGGCGGGCCTCAAGGAGAGCCACCCGCACGACATCCAGATGACGGTCGAAGCACCGAACTACAGCCGCAAGGGCTGACGGGTACGATCGGCTGATCCATGACAGTTGCTCCAACAGGGGGGTCTGATGCTCTACGCGGTGAAGTTCAGTGAGGAGGCGGCCCGCATCCGTGACGGGCTGCCGCCCGAGCGGCGCGCGCTGCTGGAGCGGGGCCTCTCCGTCCTGGCCCAGGACCCCCGGCCGAAGATCTCGATAGCGGTTTCGGGCGACGAGGCGACCCGCTCCCTGGCGCTGACGCCGAACATCGGCATCGAGTACCTCGTCAGCGACGGACTCCTGCTGGTGCTCGTCGTACACGTCGTCGACTTCACCCAGGTCCTTGTGGAGGAGTGACCGAGAGCCTTTGGTCCGCCCGTCGGGGATACTGGACGGGCAGACCCAGAGGAAAGGCCACCACACGTGACTGAGATCGAGATCGGGCGCGGCAAGCGCGGCCGCAGGGCGTACGCGTTCGACGACATCGCCATCGTCCCGAGCCGGCGTACCCGGGACCCGAAGGAGGTCTCGATCGCCTGGCAGATCGACGCGTACCGCTTCGAGCTCCCCTTCCTGGCCGCCCCCATGGACTCGGTCGTCTCCCCGCAGACCGCGATCCGCATCGGCGAGCTCGGCGGCCTCGGCGTGCTGAACCTCGAAGGCCTGTGGACCCGCTACGAGGACCCGCAGCCGCTGCTCGACGAGATCACCGAGCTGGACGAGCAGGCCGCGACCCGCCGTCTCCAGGAGATCTACTCCGCCCCGATCCAGGCGGACCTGATCCGCCAGCGCATCAAGGAGGTGCGCGACTCGGGCGTCGTCACCGCCGCCGCGCTCTCCCCGCAGCGCACCGCCGAGTTCTCCAAGGCCGTCGTGGACGCGGGCGTGGACATCTTCGTGATCCGCGGCACCACCGTCTCCGCCGAGCACGTCTCGGGCGCCGCCGAGCCGCTGAACCTCAAGCAGTTCATCTACGAGCTCGACGTCCCGGTCATCGTGGGCGGCTGCGCCACCTACACCGCGGCCCTGCACCTGATGCGCACCGGCGCCGCGGGCGTCCTGGTCGGCTTCGGCGGCGGCGCGGCGCACACCACGCGCAACGTGCTCGGCATCCAGGTCCCGATGGCGACCGCCGTCGCGGACGTGGCCGCGGCCCGCCGCGACTACATGGACGAGTCCGGCGGCCGCTACGTGCACGTCATCGCCGACGGCGGCGTGGGCTGGTCGGGCGACATCCCGAAGGCAGTCGCCTGCGGCGCCGACGCCGTGATGATGGGCTCCCCGCTGGCCCGCGCGACGGACGCGCCGGGCAAGGGCAACCACTGGGGCATGGAGGCCGTCCACGAGGACGTGCCGCGCGGCAAGAAGGTCGACCTGGGTACGGTCGGCACCACCGAGGAGATCCTCACGGGCCCGTCGCACACCCCGGACGGCTCGATGAACATCTTCGGCGCGCTGCGCCGCTCGATGGCCACCACCGGCTACAGCGAGCTCAAGGAGTTCCAGCGGGTCGAGGTCACGGTCGCGGACTCGCAGCACAGCCGCTGACGGCTCCCGTACGTACGCCGGAGGGCCGGCCCCCCCCGCGGGGGGGCGGCCCGCCCGCGGACCCCGGGGGGGGGGGGGCGTGGGTGTGCCGGATGGGCGGTGGGGTTTTAACAAA
>NZ_JBHXNP010000098.1:0-37646 GCF_042719495.1 Streptomyces sp. NPDC058525 | reverse complement strand
CGGGCCGCCCGGGGGGCTCCGGCCCCCGGGGCCCCCCCGACGGGCCCCTCGCGGCCCCGGCGGGGCGGGGCGGGGGGGGGGCCCCCCCGGCCGGCCCTTCCGCGCCGTCTCGCCTTGCGCGGCGCCGCTGCTCGCGCCGCGGCTCAGGGCAGGGTCCAGAACCGCTCCGTCACCAGGTAGAAGACCACGACCCAGAACCCGAGGGCCGCGGCGACGATGCCGAGCCCGGTGAGGTTGTTCCGCACCGGTGACTCGTCCGGTGGGGGCCACAGCCACCGCTTGAGCAGCCGGTTCACGTAGTGGGGCATGGTGAGGAAGCTCATGATGAAGCTCGAGAACAGGTTCCCCACGAGCAGCCCCAGCCACAGCGGCATGCCCAGCGGGTGCAGGGCCAGGGACAGCAGGACGACGGTCGGGTAGAGGCCGACCCAGACCGCGATGGAGGTCTTGGTCTCCGAGGGCGGCGGCACCTCCTTGCCGTTCTCCTCGAAGGCGAACCAGCTGCCGAACGAGTTGTCGATCGTGCGCAGTTTGAAGTCGTTGAACCGCTGCCCTTCGGCGAGGACCTCCCGCCGCTTGTCCGACGTCAGCCACGCGTCGAGGTGTTCGGCGTTGTCGTAGCGGTACAGGGTGGTCCACTCGTCCTGGAGGCCCTCGATGGGGCGGAAGATCTCGGTGCCGCGGAACCCCTCGAACCGGCCCTCCTCCTGGCTCATCCGGCGCTGCCACGCGAGGAAGTCCTCGACCTGGTCCGGGTGGACGCGGTGGGTGACGACCACGGTGACGAGCGGGTCCGTCGGCCGGCTGCCGCCGCTGATCACCTGCTGGGTCGCGGGACCGTCGAAGTACTGCTCGCCGACGTCGAGCAGCCGCTGCCGGGTCGCGCCGTTGATCCACGCCTGGAGGTGGGCCACCGAGTCGAAGCGGTAGACGACGACCCAGTCGGGCTGGAGCTCGGTCGGCGGGGAGACCTCGGCGCCGAGGTGCCCGGCGTACCGGGCGGCGGCCGCGTTGACGCCCTCCTGCCACTTCTCGTACTCCGCCTCCATGCCGCGCCGGACCTTGCGGCCGATGATGACCGTGGCCGCCGCCTCCGTACGCCCGTCGGTGGTCATCGTCTCGGGCCCGTCGCCGCCGACTGGCTCTCACCCAGCCGGCTGTAGATCCTCTCCGGGGTGAGGGGCAGCTCGCGGTAGCGGACGCCCGTGGCGTCGCGCAGCGCGTTCGCCAGGGCGGGGGCCACCGGGTTGATGCAGCACTCCGCCATCCCCTTCGACCGCATGGGCCCCACCGAGTCCGAGGAGCCCACCAGGAGCAGGTCGGTGCGGGGTACGTCGGCGTAGGTGGGGATCCGGTAGTTGCGGAGGTTCGGATTGGCCATCACCCCGTCCGCGCCGACCTGGTAGTTCTCGGTCAGCGCGAATCCGATGCCCTGGGCGACACCGCCGTCCACCTGGCCGCGGACCTGCTCGGGGTTGATGACCACACCGGCGTCGGCGGCGTGGACGCTGTAGAGGACGCGGATCTCACCCGTCACCCGGTGGACGGCGATGCGGAAGCCCTGGGTGTTGGAGGTCACGCTGCGGGGCGAGCCGTAGGCCTTGCGGGCGGCGGTGAAGCGGATGCCGCGGGACCGGGCCAGGGCCACGAGCTCGGCCAGCGGAACGCGCTCGTCCCCGCAGACGACGTGCTCGTCGTCCATCGAGCACATCACGAGGTGGACGCCCGTGTGCGCGGCGGCGAACTCCAGGACGCGGTCGCGCACCGCGCCCGCCGCCTTGAGCACCGCCTGGCCCGCCACGAAGAGGCCGGCGCTGGCGAAGGCTCCCGTGTCGAAGCCGGTGCGGTCGGTGTCGGACTGCACCAGGCGGATCCGCGACGGGGTCGTGCCCAGCTGGTTGGCGGCGATCTGTACGTGCGCGGTCGAGGTGCCCTCGCCGAACTCGACGGTCCCGACGGCCAGTTCGTAGACGAGGTCGTCGCCGAGCGTGAGCCAGGCCTCCGAGATGTGATCGGTCGGCGGCGCCGTCTCGTGCAGGGAGCTGGCGACGCCGGTCCCGACCAGCCACCCGGGGCCGGGGGAGGGCTGGTCGGCGGTGCGGGACAGGGCGCCGGCCACGAGGTCGATGCACTTCCCGAGCCCGTCCTCGGTGAACACCACGTCGTCGGGGCCGTCGTGCATCGCGACGAGCGGATCGCCGGGGCGCACGATGTTGCGGCGGCGCAGCTCCAGCGGATCCAGGTGCAGGGCGAGGGCCAGCTCGTCCATCGCGCACTCCACGGCGAAGGCCGGCTGGGTCATCCCGTAGCCGCGCAGCGCGCCGCTGGGCACGGTGTTGGTGTAGACGGAGAAGGCGTCGTACTTCTTGTTGGGGCAGCGGTAGATCATGACGGCGGCGCTGCCCGCGTACAGGGTCTCGCCGCCGTGGTTGCCGTAGGCGCCGGTGTTGGACACGTTGCGGACCTGGAAGGCGGTCAGCGTGCCGTCGGCCTTCGCGCCGAGCCTGACCGTCAGCTTCATCGGGTGCCGGGGCGAGGCCGTGGTGAACTCCTCCTCGCGCGTGTACTCGAAGCAGACGGGCCGCCCGGTGTCCAGGGCGGCGAGCGCCACCAGGTCCTCCGAGATGACCTCCTGCTTGCCGCCGAAACCGCCGCCGACCCGCTTGCAGAACACCCGCAGCTGATCGGGGCGCAGCGCGAACAGATAGGCCAGCTTGACCTTCGCGATCGACGGGGACTGCGAACTGGTGCGGACGTTCAGCCGGCCGTCCTCCATCCAGGCGATCGAGCCGTGGGTCTCGAGGTGGGCGTGCTGCACGCGCGGCGAGAAGTACGTGCCCTCGTGGATCACGTCGGCCGCGGCGAACCCCGCGTCGACGTCGCCTATGTGCGAGTGGATCTCCAACAGCAGGTTGTGGACGCTATCGCGGACGAACGGGTCCTCCGAGCCGTGCAGTTGGGGCGCCCCGTCGGCCATGGCCTCCTCGGGGTCGAAGACCGCGGGCAGCACCTCGTACTCCACGGCCAGCTTCCGGCAGCCCTCCTCGGCCGCCCCGACCGTGTCGGCGAGGACGACGGCGACGCGCTGGCCGGCGAAGCGGACCGTGTCGTCGAGGATGTACGTGTCGTCCGGATCCACCAGGTGGTCGGTGTGGATCGCCGTGGTGAACCGCCGGCGCGGCACGTCCTCCCAGGTGTAGACCCGGTGCACGCCGGGGACGGCGAGCGCGGCGGACCGGTCGACGGAGACGATCCGGGCGTGCGCGTGGGGCGAGTGCAGCACCTTCAGGTGCAGCATCCCCTCCATCCGGGTGTCCATCGTGAACTCGGCCCGGCCGGTCACCACGTCCTCGGCCGCCGGCGCGCCCACGCTCGTTCCGACGGCCTTGCCGGGCTCCGCGCTGCGCACGGAGGCGACGCCGTTCACCGCGTCCTCGATCGACCGGTAGCCGGTGCAGCGGCACAGGTTGCCCTTCAACGCCCGTGGCAGGTCCGCCTTCTGCTCCTCGGTGAAGGTTGCCGAGGTCATGATCATCCCGGCGGTGCAGAAACCGCACTGGAAGCCGGGTGCGTCGCGGAACCGCCGCTGCGCCGGATGCAGGTCGCCGGGGGAGCCGAGCCCCTCGACCGTGGTCACGGCGCGGCCGTCCGCGCGGAAGGCCGGGGTGATGCAGCTGTGCACCGGGGCGCCGTCCAGCCACACCGTGCACGCACCGCAGTCGCCCGCGTCGCAGCCCTTCTTGACGCCGAAGTGGCCCAGTGCGCGCAGGAAGGTGCGCAGGCACTGGCCGGGGGCCGGTTCCTCGTCGAAGCTCCGTCCGTTCACCAGGTAGGTCATGCCGGGCCCCCAGCGATGAGTTCGCCGCGGATCTCCTCGGCGAAGTGCCGTGTCAGGTGGCGACGGTGGTCGGGGGTGCCGTTGGGGTCGGCGAACCAGACGTCGGCGGGTATGGCGTCGATGCTCTGCCGCAGGGTGTGGGCATCGGGCATGGAATCGAAGGCGAACCGCACCGGCCGGGTGGTGCCGGCGGTGACGGTGAGCAGCAGGTTGCTGGTCCCGGGCGTGTGCGTACCGATGAGGAAGACGGTCGAGCGGCCCAGGTGGGTCAGCGTGAAGCGGCGGTGCGCGGCGCGTTTGCGCAGGGCGTGCGCCGGGATGTCGACGCGGCGCAGGATCTCGCCGGGCGCGAGGACGTTCCGGTTGTTCCCCGTCACGAAATCGAGGGCGTCGACGGTGCGCACGGAGCCGTCGGGGGCCCACAGTTCGTAGCGCGCCTCCAGGGCGACCGTGAGTGTGATCATCGGTCCGGCGGGCAGGGACAGGCAGATGTTCCCGCCGACGGTCGCCGCGTTCCACACCTTGAACGAGGAGAGGAACGCCTCGCAGGACACCGGGAAGAGGCGGGCCGCGGCCCAGTCCCCGGGCGGGGTGAAGGCGTACAGGTCGCGGATGGTGCACGTGGCCCCGATCTCGAGGCCCGCGTCGCCCGGTACGAGGGGCTCCCAGGGCAGCGCGGTCAGGTCGACCAGGCGGCGCAGGGCGGGCTGTTCGGCGGAGAACAGCCAGGTGCCGCCCGCGAGCCAGGCGTCGCCTTCGCGCCAGTCCGCCCCGGGCCTGCCGGCCGGCCGCCGCACGACTTCGGTGATGGTGTTGAGGTCCATGGGAATCGATCTCCCTCACGAGGGCATTCGTGAACGGCTCGGGGGAGGACCGGCCCGGCGCGGAGAATCCTTTCCAGCGTACCCAGAGCGGGGCGCCGCCGCTCGGTCAGGACACCGCGCCGCACGCCCCGTCGGACGTCCTGCCGGATACCCCGCCGGATGTCTCGCCGGTCGCCCCGCCCGCCGCCCCGCCGGCCGTCTCGCCCGAGACGAAGGCCGCCCGCAGTTCCTCCCGGAGGGACCGCTGGAAGGCCGTCACCAGGGCCTGCACCACCATCGGCTGCATGTGCGCGGACAGCGCCTTCATCGACTCCACCCGCTCCGGATCGCTCTCGTCCCGCGTGAACGGCCCCCACACCTCGTCCCGGAACAGCGCCGTCAGCTCGTGCGCCGCCGACCTCGTGTGCTCCACCAGCACCGTGCGCGCGGCCAGGATCGTCTCGTGCGCGATCGGTACGTCGAGCAGCGCCACCCCCAGCCGCAGCAGCCCCACGTCCACCCGGAAACCGTCCCCCGAGGCGGCGAGCACGTTCATCGCCGTCAGCCGCCGGACATCGGTGTCCGACAGGCCCCGCCCCGCCCGCTTCTCCAGCTCCGCCCGCGAGACCTCCCGGGCCGAGTCCGGTGCCCAACTGGCCACCAGCGCCCGGTGGATCGCCAGATCGTGCGCGCTCAGATCGTCGGGCAGCGCGTCCAGATAGCGCTCGATGGCGGACAGCGTCATGCCCTGGTGCTGCAACTCCTCGATCAGCGCCAGCCGCGACAGGTGCTCCGGCCCGTAGTGCCCCACACGACGAGGGCCGATCACGGGAGGGGGCAAAATCCCGCGCGTGCTGTAGAACCGTACGGTGCGGACGGTGACGCCCGCCCGGGCCGCCAGCTCGTCCACGGTGAGCATCGGCTCGGGTGCCTGGTCGGCCATCGTCTGCGCCTCGCTCTCTGCTCCACAGCTTGGGTTCAACAGTATTGCTGTCGCACCAACGATGTGAAACGGCCAGGAGCTGCCCATGACCACGAACCTGCGACTGCCCGGACGACCCGAGGAGCTCACCCTCCCCGCCCTGCTGGCCCGCAACGCCGCCGAGTACGGCGACCTGCCCGCCCTCTCGTGGCGCGCCGGCCCCGAAGCGGCCCCGTGGACGACCCTCACCTGGAGCGAGGTGCGCCGCCAGGTCGCCGTCCTCGCCTCCGGATACGCCGCCCTCGGAGTCGAGCGCGGCGAGCACGTGCTGATCATGATGGGCAACCGCCCCGAGCACTGGCTCAGCGACCTCGCCCTCGTCCACCTCGGCGCCGTCCCCGTCACCGTGTACGGGACCTCCGCGCCCGAGCAGATCGCCCACATCGCCCGGCACAGCCGGGCCCGGGTCGCCGTCCTCGAGGGCGCCCGCGAACTCGGCCGGTGGGAGCCGCTGCTCGCCGACGCCTCGGTGCCCCTGGAACGGCTGGTCGTGGCCGAGGCCGCGGAAGCCGGCCCGCACCGCACCTACGGCTCCCTGTACGCGAGCGGGGCCCGCCTGCACCGGGCCGAGGCCTTCGAGAAGGCCTGGCAGGAGACCGGCCCCGAGGACCCGCTGACCGTCGTCTACACCTCCGGCACCACCGGCGACCCGAAGGGAGTGCGCCTCACCCACCGCAACCTCATGCTCCAGGCGGTCCGCCTCGACCGGAACGTGGACCTGCCCGAGCACGCCGAGCACATCTGCTACCTGCCCTTCGCACACATCGCGGAGCGGGTCCTCGGCATCTACCTGCCGCTCCTGCGCGCCGCGCACGTCCGGCTGTGCGCCGACCCGACCGCGGTGGCCGGGGCCGTCCGCGAACTGCGCCCGGTGCAGTTCTTCGGCGTGCCCCGGGTCTGGGAGAAGCTCGCCGCCGGGGTCAAGGCGGTCCTCGGCACGCTGCCCGAGGAGCAGCGCCGGGCCATCGAGGCCGCGAACGACCTGGCCCGCGCCCGCGCCGGGCACCGGGAGCGCGGGGAGGAGGTGCCGGCCGCGCTCGAAGCCTCGTACGCCGCGGCGAAGGAGCGGGTGCTCGACCCGCTGCTGGGCCTGGCCGGCCTGGACCGGCTGGTCTGGACGGCCAGCGCCACCGCTCCGATGCCGATCGACGTGGTCCGCTTCTGGGCGGGCTGGGGCATCACCATCATGGACGCCTGGGGCCTGACCGAGACCTCCGGCGTGTGCACGGTCAACAGCCCGGACGGCTTCCGGCTGGGCTCGGTGGGCCGCGCCATCGAGGGGCTCGAACTGCGGCTCGCCGAGGACGGGGAGATCCTGACCCGCGGCGCGACCGTATTCGGCGGCTACCTGCGGCCCGACGGCACGGTGGAGACCGCGGCCGACGACGAGGGCTGGTTCCCCACCGGGGACATCGGACGGCTCGACGAGGACGGGTTCCTCTGGCTGACCGACCGCAAAAAGGAACTGATCATCACCTCCAACGGCAAGAACGTCTCCCCGGCCCTGGTGGAGAACACCGTCAAGGAGCACCCGCTGATCGGCCAGGCCCTCGTGCACGGCGACGGCCGGTCCTACCTGGTCGCCCTGCTGGTCCTGGACCCGGAGCTGGCCCCGGCCTGGGCGGCGGCCCGGGGCATCGGGGCCGCCTCCCTCGCCGCGCTCGCCGAGGACCCCGCCGTACGGGCCGAGATCGCCCGCGCCGTGGAGGCGGCCAACGCGCGGCTCAACCGGACCGAGCAGATCAAGCGGTACCGCGTCCTCACCGAGGAGTGGGGGCCCGAGTCGGGCGAGCTCACCCCCTCGCTCAAGCTCCGCCGGCGGGTGGTCCGGGAGAAGTACGGCTCCCTGATCGACGCCCTGTACCAGGCCCCCTAATCCGTGCGGCCCGGCCCCGCGGGGCCGGGCCGCACGGCCTCGCGGGTGCTAGCGCCCGATCACCGGGTAGTGGTCGGACAGGTTGTCGTACGTGTAGGACGTGCCCCAGCTGGAGACCGTCCAGGGCGCCGACTGCTCCTTCACCACGTTGTTCTCCCAGCCCGCCGGACGGGCGTTGCCCTTGCGGTACAGCACGTAGTCCAGGTCCTCGCGCGGGTCGCTCGGGTAGCGGTACTTCGCTATCGAGTTCAGCGCGGTGTCGAAGGAGTACGGGTGGCCCGTGCGCGTGTCCGAGTCGGCCAGGTCGGCGTTGGCCAGCATGCTGGCGAGCTCCGGGGTGCGGGAGTCGACGTTCATGTCGCCGGCCACGATGACCTGCTCGTTCGCCGGGATGTTCTTGCCGTCGAGGAAGGCGTCGATGGTGCGGAACTGGCGGGCGCGCATCTGTGCCGCCTCGCCGGCGCCGCAGCCCGGGTCGGTGGACTGCGCGTGTGTGCCGACCACGTGCACCTTCGTGCCGTTCACGTTCAGTACGACGTAGGCGAAGCCCTTGTTGGACCACCAGTCGGCGCCGCAGGCGTCCTTGTAGACGACCTGCTCCTTGCGGACGATGGGCCACTTGCTCAGGATCGTGACGCCGCCGTCCTCCGGGGTGGTGGCGGAGTAGGCGCCGCCCGTGGCGTCCCAGCCGGACTTGCTGCGGCCGACGACCGGGGTCTGGTGCGGGTACTGGGCGGCCGAGTTGGCCTTCAGCGCGTCCGAGGCGGCGTTGTCGAAGGCCTCCTGGAGCACGACCACGTCGTGGCCCTTGTAGAAGGAGGTCTTGGGGATCTCCGCGGCCCGGTGGTCCTGGCCCCAGTTCGGGTACAGGTTCTTGCTCATCAGGAACACGTTGTACGAGAGGACGCTGAGCCGCGGGGCGGCGGCGGACTCCGCGGCCGTGGCGGCGGGCGCGGTGGTGGCGGCCAGCGCGCCCGCGGCGACCGCCGCGACGGCAGCGGAGGCGGCCCGGCGGCGGCGGGGGGAGGTCTGCGGCATGGGGGACTCCATCGTTCCTGCGGGGGAAGATCGGATCGGCTTCGCCATCCAAGCAGCCGCGGTTACCTCTGGGTAACACCCGTGCAGCGACTTTCTGTCCAGGCCACGACAACGTGGGGGCACGAGCCGGAACAGAGCCGGGAACAGAGCCGGGAACAGAGCCGGGAACAGAGCCGGGAACGGAGCCGCCCGGTCCGCCGGCGGCGCCCCCCGCCGGACCCCGCCGGGCCGCCCGCCCCCGGCCCGGCGGAGGGCCTGCGCCGCAGGTCATACTGGACGTACGGCGAGTTCGACACCTGGGGGCACGCGCATGACCACGACGGAACACCCGGCCGCGGGCGCCGTACGCAGGGCCGACCCCGAGCCGCCGCCCCCCGGCGGCGTGCTGTGGACCATCGCCGGCGACGTCCGGGCCCTGCTCATGCTGCCCGCCGCCTTCACCCTGCAGGTCGCCCACCCCGCCATCGCGGCCGGGGTCGACCAGTACTCCGTCTTCCGCACCGACCCCTGGGGGCGCGGCGAGCGCTCTCTGCGCTCGGTCCAGCTGTGGGTGTACGGCGGGGAGGGCGCCGCCGAGGAGGGCCGCCGGGTGCGCCGCCTGCACAAGGAGATCCAGGGCGTCGACACCCGCGGCCGGCGCTACCACTCCCTCGACCCGGCCTGCTACGCCTGGGTGCACGCGACCGGATTCCCCGTCTACCTCTACGCCGGCCGCTATCTGCTGCGCCGCTTCACCCCCGCCCAGGAGCGGCAGCTCTACCGCGAGTGGCTCCAGGTCGGCCGGATCCTGGGCCTCCACGACCGGGACATGCCCCAGACCATCGAGGAGTACTGGGTCTACTGGGCCCGGATGCTCGCCGAGGAGATCGAGCCCACCGCCGTCGCCCGTGAGCTGGTCGCCACCGACGTCCCGCTGCCCCGCCCCGAAGTCGGCGGGCCCCTCGTCCGGCTGCTGCTGCGGCTCACCTGGCCGGCGCTGCGGGCGGTCTTCCTGCGCTTCCGCGCCTTCGTCACCGCCGGCTACATGCCGCCCGAGGCGCGGGCGGCCGTGGGGCTGGAGTGGAGCCCGGCCCAGGAGCGCAGACTCCGGTGGTTCAGCAGGGCCGTACGGCTGCTCGTACCGGTGCTGCCGGAGCGGCTGCGGTACCTGCCCATCGCGCGGGCGGCGCGCGCCCGATGGCACGCCGCCGCCCGCTGACGGACGCTCAGTGCCCGCCGTGTCCGGCGTGCTCGTCGTGCCGGTGGATCGTGTTCGTCTCCGCGATCTTCTTCCAGGACTTCGGCTCGGTCTTCCGCTGCGCCGGAGCGGCCGAGAAGGACCGGGCCGCGGCGCCGGCGGCCGACGGGTTCAGGGCCGAGGCCTCCGGCTTGCCCGGCGTGTACAGCCAGGTCTCGAACAGCTGGGCCAGCGGCTTGCGCGAGACCTTCTCCGCGTAGCGGACGAAGTCGCCGACCTTGGCGTTGCCGTAGGCCCGCTCGGTCGGCCAGCCCTTCAGGATCTCGAAGAACTTCTCGTCGCCGATCTCGTTGCGCAGCGCCTGCAGGGCGATGGCCCCGCGGTCGTAGACGGCCCCGTGGAACTGGTTCTCCGGGCCCGGGTCACCCGGCTTGACCTGCCAGAACGGGTCCTCGGCCGGGCGGACGGAGTAGGCCCAGTCGGCCAGCTCCTGCGCGGTGCCCTCGCCCTCCTTCTCCGACCACAGCCACTGGCTGTAGCGGGCGAAGCCCTCGTTGATCCAGATGTCCTTCCAGCCCTCGACGGACACGCTGTCGCCGTACCACTGGTGGGCCAGCTCGTGCACGACCACCGAGACGTTGGCGCCGTTCTGGAACTGCCGCGGGCCGTAGAAGGGGCGCGTCTGCGTCTCCAGCGCGAAGCCGGCGGTCACGTTCGGCACGTACCCGCCCAGCGCGTTGAAGGGGTACGGACCGAACACCCCCTCCAGCCAGTCGGCGACCTCGGCGGTCCGCTCCACGCTCGCCCGCGCCGCCCCCGCGTTGTCGCCGAGGTCCTTGCTGTAGGCGTTGAGGACGGGCAGGCCGCTCGCCGTCTTGTCGGTGGTGATGTCGAACTTGCCGACCGCGAGCGTGGCCAGGTAGGTGGCCTGCGGCTTGTTGGAGCGCCAGTTGTACCGGGTCCAGCCCAGCCGCGAGGTCTGCGACTGGAGCACGCCGTTGCTGATCGCCTGGGTGCCGTCCGGGACGTTGACCGAGACGTCGAAGGTGGCCTTGTCGAGCGGGTGGTCGTTGCTCGGGAACCACCAGACCGCCGAGTCGGGCTCCTGCGCCGCCACACCGCCGTCGGGCGTGCGCTGCCAGGCCGTCCAGCCGTCCACCTTCAGCTCGGAGGGCTTCCCGGCGTACTTGACGACGACGGTCAGCGGGGTGTTGCGGGCCAGCGGCTTCGCCGGGGTGACCTCCAGCTCGTGGCTGCCGGAGGCGGCGAACTTGGCCTTGGTCCCGTTGACCCGGACCTCGCTGACCTGGAGGCCGAAGTCCAGGTTGAAGCGGGACAGGTCCTGCTTGGCGGTGGCGAGCAGGGTCGCGGTGCCCTCGAGCAGGTCCGTCTTCGGCTGGTACTGCAGGCGCAGGTCGTAGTGCGACACGTCGTATCCGCCGTTGCCGCTGGCCGGGTAGTAGGGATCGCCGATACCCGGGGCGCCCGGACCGGAACTCGCCGCCGAGGCCGGGATCACCAGCAGCAGGGAAGCGGCGAGCACGCTCGGGGCGATGACTTTGCGGTGCACGAAGGGCTCCAAGTGGTAGAGGAGACAGATCGGTTCAAGCGCTTGTCGCTCGACCGTATTCACCCTTGATGCCCCACGTCATGTCCATGGCCCCTGCTGTCACACGACTGCCATTCGGCCGTCACAGCCGAGGAAAGGCCGGAAAGGGCCGGGCGGGGAGACGGGCCGGGAGGGGGCCCGGCGCAGACCGGTCGGGCGGCGGGCCGGGGCCGCCCTACCGGGCATACCGAACAGTCGGTAACCTGCCGTCCATGACCCTTCCTCCGCTCGCCGCCCGACGCTGCTGGCACGCCGCGATCAACCCGCTGCACTCCACCGTCTACTTCTCGCCGGAGATCACCAAGGAGTTCGCGGGCCTCGGGATAACCGACCGCGTCGCCGTCAACCTCGCCCACCGCTCCGCCGCGATGGGCGCCGTCGGGGCCGGTGCGGTCACCGCCGCCTTCTACAACTACCGCCACGACCTCGTCGCCCGGCACGTGCCCGCCGTCTGGGAGGCCACCACCCCCGAGCAGGCCCTCGCCGCCCGGCTGCGGGCCGCCGACGGCACCCTGCGCCGGCTCCTCGGCGACGAGACCGTCGCGTCGCCCGAGCTCGCCGAGGCCGCCGATCTGGCGATGCGCGCCACCGAGGCCTGCACCCGGCACGCCCGCCCCCTCTACGCGGCCCACGCCGACCTCCCCGTACCGCAGGAGCCGCACCTGCGGCTGTGGCACGCCACCACCCTGCTGCGCGAGCACCGCGGCGACGGCCACCTCGCCGCGCTGCTCCTCGCCGGCCTCGACCCGGTGGAGGCGCTCATCAGCCACACCGCCACCGGCAAGGGCATGAACCCGAAGTGGCTCAAGGTCCAGCGCGGCTGGACCCAGGACGACCTCGACGCCGCGGCCGACCGGCTGCGCGGGCGCGGGATCCTCGACGCCGCCGGCGACCTCACCGAGGAGGGCAAGGCCGTCCGCGAACGCCTGGAGGCCGACACCGACCGCCTCGACGCGGCCCCGTACGAGCACCTCGGCGCGGCCGGCCTGGCCCGCCTCGCCGAGCTCGGCGGCGCCCTCGTGGTCAAGGCCGTGACCGCCGGAGCCTTCCCCAAGGACCTCATGGGCCGGGGCTGACGGGCAGGGTTCCCGCCGTCCGCCACCGCCACCTGACACAATTGGCAGCCTTCCAGTGCAAACGAAGGCAGGCGGGACCCGATCGTGACGACGTCCATCGAAGGCAGGATCGCCGAGGAGCTCGGCGTACGGGAGCGGCAGGTCAAGGCCGCCGTCGAGCTGCTCGACGGCGGCTCCACCGTGCCGTTCATCGCTCGCTACCGCAAGGAAGCGACCGAGATGCTCGACGACGCGCAGCTGCGCACCCTCGAGGAGCGGCTGCGCTATCTGCGCGAGCTGGAGGACCGGCGCGCCGCGATCCTGGACTCCGTACGGGAGCAGGGCAAGCTCGACGCCGAGCTGGAGGCGCGGATCAACGCGGCCGACACCAAGGCCCGGCTCGAGGACATCTACCTGCCCTTCAAGCCCAAGCGGCGCACCAAGGCGCAGATCGCCCGCGAGGCCGGTCTGGAGCCCCTCGCCGAGGGGCTGCTCGCCGACCCCTCCGTGGAACCGGCCGCCGCGGCCGCCGCGTTCGTCGACGCCGACAAGGGCGTCGCCGACCCGGCCGCGGCCCTGGAGGGCGCCCGCGCCATCCTCACCGAGCGGTTCGCCGAGGACGCCGACCTGATCGGCGAACTGCGCGAGCGCATGTGGGGCCGGGGCCGGCTCGCCGCGAAGGTCCGCGAGGGCAAGGAGGAGGCGGGCGCCAAGTTCGCCGACTACTTCGAGTTCGCCGAGCCCTTCACCGCGCTGCCCTCGCACCGCGTCCTCGCGATGCTGCGCGGCGAGAAGGAGGACGTCCTCGACCTCACGCTGGAGCCGGAGCCGCCGAGCGAGACCCCCGGCCCGTCCACGTACGAGGGCATGGTCGCCCGCCGCTTCGGCATCGCGGACCGCGACCGCCCCGGCGACAAGTGGCTGGCCGACACGGTCCGCTGGGCCTGGCGCACGAAGATCCAGGTGCACCTCGGCATCGACCTGCGGACGCGGCTGCGCGCGGCCGCCGAGGACGAGGCCGTACGGGTCTTCGCCGCGAACCTGCGCGACCTGCTGCTCGCCGCCCCGGCCGGCACGCGGGCGACGCTCGGCCTGGACCCGGGCTTCCGCACCGGTGTGAAGGTCGCCGTCGTGGACGCCACCGGCAAGGTCGTGGCCACCGAGGTCATCCACCCGCACGTGCCCGCGAACAAGTGGGACGAGTCCCTCGCCAAGCTCGCCCGCCTCGCGAAGGTGCACGCGGTCGAGCTGGTCGCCATCGGCAACGGCACGGCCTCCCGCGAGACCGACAAGCTCGCCGGGGACCTCATCACGCGCCACCCGGAGCTGAAGCTCACCAAGGTGATGGTCTCGGAGGCGGGCGCCTCCGTGTACTCCGCCTCGGCCTTCGCCTCGCAGGAACTCCCCGGCATGGACGTCTCGCTGCGCGGCGCGGTCTCCATCGCCCGCCGCCTCCAGGACCCGCTCGCCGAGCTGGTCAAGATCGACCCGAAGTCGATCGGCGTCGGCCAGTACCAGCACGACCTGTCCGAGGTGAAGCTCTCCCGCTCGCTCGACGCGGTGGTCGAGGACTGTGTGAACGGCGTCGGCGTGGACGTCAACACCGCCTCCGCGCCGCTGCTCTCGCGCGTGTCGGGCATCAGCGGCGGACTCGCCGAGAACATCGTCGCCCACCGCGACGCCAACGGCCCCTTCCGCAGCCGCAAGGGCCTCAAGGACGTGGCCCGGCTGGGCCCGAAGGCGTACGAGCAGTGCGCGGGCTTCCTGCGGATCCGCGGCGGGGACGACCCGCTGGACGGCTCGGCGGTGCACCCCGAGGCGTACCCGGTGGTCCGGGCGATGGGCAAGACGGCCGGCGGCGAGGTGGCGGCGCTGATCGGCAACACCGGCGTACTGCGCTCCCTGCGCCCGGAGTCGTTCGTCACCGATGCCTTCGGTCTGCCCACGGTCACCGACATCCTGCGCGAGCTGGAGAAGCCCGGCCGCGACCCGCGCCCGGCCTTCAAGACCGCGACCTTCAAGGAGGGCGTGGAGAAGATCGGCGACCTGGCCCCCGGGATGATCCTGGAGGGCGTGGTCACCAACGTGGCCGCCTTCGGGGCGTTCATCGACATCGGCGTGCACCAGGACGGGCTGGCGCACGTCTCCGCGCTGTCGAAGACCTTCGTCAAGGACCCCCGGGACGTGGTCAAGCCGGGCGACATCGTCCGTGTGAAGGTCATGGACGTGGACATCCCGCGCAAGCGCATCTCGCTGACCCTCCGGCTGGAGGACGAGGCCGGCGCGGAGCGCGGAGCGGGCGCGCCGGGCCAGGAGCGCAGGGGCGGCGGGCGTCCGCCGCAGCAGCGCGGCGGCGGCCAGGGCCAGGGCGGCCAGGGCCAGGGCCAGGGCGGCGGCCAGGGCCAGGGGCAGCGCGGACAGGGGCAGGGCCAGCGGCAGGGCGGCGGTCAGGGCCGGCGCGGTCCGGGCCAGCGGCAGGGCGGCGGCGCTTCCGCCGCGGCTCCCGCGCCCGCCAACAGCGCGATGGCCGACGCCCTGCGCCGCGCCGGCCTCACCGGCCCCGAGGAGCGCCGCAAGCGGTAGCCGGAGAGTTGCAGCCACCCGGCGCGTGAGGATCTGCTGCGCGATGGCCGAATAGGTCCCCCGCCCGGGGGCCCGTCTTGCCAACTCCCGTACAAGATCTGTAGGCATGGTGGAACGCCCGTTCGTCACCTCGGCGGACGGGCTTCTGCTTTTCCCCTCAGGACGTATTCCCCGAGGCCGCCTTCGAAGGCACAGGACACCATGCCCATGCCAGCACACGCCTACCGACGCTGCCCGAGAAAGGGTCCGAAGAGGGATCACATGCCCCACCGGCAACTCAGCCTGCGCAAACGGTGCGAGAACATTCTCGGCCAACTGGATCTGACCCATCCGTTCTCCCTCGACGCGCTGTGCAGCCGTATGGCCGAGCAGCGCGGCCGCCCCATCAAGCTGCACCCGCTGCCCAAGGAGGCCGCGGAATCAGGCGTGTGCGGACTGTGGGTGGGAACGGCCAGCGTGGACTACGTCTTCTACGAGGCGCAGACCACCCCGCTGCACCGGGAGCACATCGTGCTCCACGAGCTCGGCCACATCCTCTTCGGCCACCACTCGCTGGAGGGCGAGGAGGCCGACGGGCACGCCCCGGTCGTGCTCGGGCGCACCAACTACACCACGCGCCAGGAGCAGGAGGCGGAGATGCTCGCCAGCATGATCCGCATCCGCACGGCGAACGCCGGCCCGCCGTCGGGCGCCCGCGCCCGGGGCACCCTGGCGCGGCTCGAGTCCGCCATGGGCTACGAGCGGGGGAACGATGGCAGCTGACCTGACCGCCTTCGGGAACTGGCTCGCCGTTCCCAGCGTGGTGTGCCTGTGGCTCGCGGTCCTGCTCCGCGCCCCGGGCGCCCTGCGCTCCCCACAGCAGCGCGGCCTATGGCTGGCCGTGGCCACCGCCGCCGCGGCGATGACCCTGAACCTGCCCGACGTCGTCGCGTACGCGATGGACCGCGGCGCGGGCTACGCGCACTCCATCGGCCTCGTCCGCAACCTCATCGGCGTGTTCTCGGCCGGCGCCGTCCTCTACTTCGTGGCCGCCGCCGCGGGCGGCCGCCGGCTCCGGTTCGTCTCCTGGACCGCGACGGTCGGGTGGCTCGCGGCACTGCTCGCGCTGGACGCCGCGGCGCCCGCGCACGGCACGCACGCCATGCCGCCGGTCGGCGACCCGGTGCCCTCCCTCGCGTACTGGCTGGTGCTGATCTCCGCGCACGTGGTCGCCAACACCGTCTGCGTGGCGCTGTGCTGGCGCTACAGCCGACGCACGGAGAGCCGCGGGCTGGCCGCGGGGCTGCGGCTCTTCGGCCTCGGCACCGCGCTCGCCGGGCTGTTCTGGCTCGCGTACCTGCTCAAGGCCCTGTTCGGCAGCACCTGGGCGATGCCCGCCCTGCCGCTGCTGATGAACGTGCACGGGCTGCTGCGGGCCGCCGCGATCCTCGTGCCGACCCTGTTCACCTTCCGCCGGACCGCCTCCGACATTGCCACCGCCTGGCATCTCTGGCCGCTGTGGCGCGACCTGGTCCAGGCCGTCCCGCACGTGGCCCTGAACAAGCCGCGGGCCGGGCGGATGGTGGAGCTGCTGTGGCCG
The DNA here is from genome assembly GCF_042719495.1 of Streptomyces sp. NPDC058525. Classification (NCBI taxonomy): domain Bacteria; kingdom Bacillati; phylum Actinomycetota; class Actinomycetes; order Kitasatosporales; family Streptomycetaceae; genus Streptomyces; species Streptomyces sp. NPDC058525. Next base: position 21,106 of record NZ_JBHXNP010000098.1, on the reverse strand, counting down.
CCGGTCCCGCGCAACCTGCTCGTGTACCGCAAAGTGATCGAGACGCGCGACGCGATCCTGATCCTGGGCGAGTACGTCGCCCCGGGCGCCCTGGAGGACGCCCGCGGCCGCGTCGCCGGACGCGGGGTCCCCGAGCAGCGGCGCACCGCGGCCGCGCTGGCCTCCGTACTCCAGGAGGCACGGCGGGCGAAGCTCGCCGGCGCCCCCGGGCAGCCGGGCGAGGCGGCCGCGCTGGAGCTGCCCGCCGCCATCCAGACCTCGGCCGAGGGCGGGGACCTGGCCGAGGAGGCCCGGTTCCTCGTCGACGTCGCCCACGAGTACACCCGGGAAGTGAAGCCGTCGTGACCACCGTACTGATCACCGGGGCCAGCGCCGGACTGGGCGCCGCCTTCGCCCGGGCCTTCGCGGCCAAGGGCGCCGACCTGGTCCTCGTGGCCCGGGACAAGGAGCGGCTGGAGGCCGTGGCACGCGAGCTCGGCCGGGAGTTCGGCACGGCGGCCGAGGTGCTGCCCGCCGACCTGCTGGACCCGGGGGACTGCGCGGCGGTCGCCGATCGCCTCGCCTCCCGGGCACGGCCCGTGGACATCCTGGTCAACAACGCGGGCTTCGGACTGCCCGCGCCCTTCCCGTACAGCCCGGTCGAGGACGAGGAGCGGATGCTCGACCTGCTGGTCAAGGTCCCGCTGCGGCTCACCCACGCCGTGCTGCCGGGGCTGCGCGAGCGGCGCAGGGGCGCGGTGGTCAACGTCTCCTCGGTGGCCGGACTGCTGCCCACCGGGACCTACGGCGCGGCCAAGGCCTGGCTCACCGCGTTCAGCGAGTCGCTGCGGGTGGACATGGAGCCGTACGGGGTCCGCGTCCTGGCGGTGGTCCCGGGCTTCACCCGCACCGAGTTCCAGGAGCGCGCCGGGATGGACGTCAGCTCCCTGCGCGAGGCGGTGTGGCTGGAGCCGCGGGACGTGGTCGACCAGGCGCTGCGCGACCTCGCGCTGCGCCGGCCGCTCAGCATCACGGGCCGCCGCTACCGGGCGTACGCGCTGGCCGCCCGCCACCTCCCGCGCGCCTTCGTGGCGCGCAGGATGGCCCGCGAGCGGCGCGCGCCGGCGGAGGGCTGAGGCCACCGCGGCAGACCGATGCGCGGCCCGGTGACCGGTCCGCGCACGGTGTGCTGTGAAGGCGACGGATCAGCAGCCGCCTCGGCCGTGGCCGTATCCTCCGTATCCTCCGTAACCCTTGTCGTCGTCGTGGTCCCAGCCGCCGTGACGCCAGCCGCCGTGGCCGCCGTAGTCGTCATCGTCGTGGTCCCAGCCACCGCCGGTGACATAACTGACTGACTGCGTGGGGGTTGCCGCCGAGGCGGTGCCCGCCGTACCGAGCGCGGCCCCACCAGCCATCAGAAGACCGGCGGCGGAGACCACGAAGAGGCGCTTCGCTCTCTGTGCATGCATGGAACTTCCCTTTCCTTCCGTCCGCTCACACCTCTGAGAGGCAGGAGGGAGCGGAACCGCGGCCGCAGAACCAGAATGCGCAGCGCGGATCGGATACAGAGCCGCTGGAGGTGCGGAAGCACATCTCCGGGCATGGGTGGCCCGGGCCCCGCGCGAGTTCCGAAGCAGGCTCGCGTCAGAGGTGCAACCCCTGCTGACGCGGCACTTCGGCCATGGGGGCGTGCTCCGCAGGTGCGGCTCTCACCCACAAAGGCTAGTCGCGTACGAGCCGGTCGGCACCTCGGGAGGCCGGGACCCGCCCGCCCGCGCGGCCCGCCGGCTAGAGCTCGGTGACCCTGCCGTCCTCGACCCGCAGGCGCCGCGTCACCGAAACGGCGTCCAGCATGCGCCGGTCGTGGGTGACCAGCAGCAGGGTGCCCTCGTACTCCTCCAGGGCGGACTCCAGCTGCTCGATCGCCGGGAGGTCGAGGTGGTTGGTGGGCTCGTCCAGCACCAGCAGGTTGACCCCGCGGCCCTGGAGCAGGGCCAGGGCGGCGCGGGTGCGCTCGCCCGGGGAGAGGGTGGCCGCCGGGCGCAGCACGTGGGCGGCCTTGAGGCCGAACTTGGCGAGCAGGGTGCGGACTTCGGCCGGCTCGGTGTCCGGGACGGCCGCGCAGAACGCCTCCAGCAGCGGTTCGTCGCCGAGGAACAGGCCGCGGGCCTGGTCCACCTCGCCGATCAGCACGCCCGAACCGAGAGTGGCGGAACCGGAGTCCGGGGCCACCCGGCCGAGCAGGACGGCCAGCAGGGTCGACTTGCCCGCGCCGTTGGCCCCGGTGATCGCCACCCGGTCCGCCCAGTCGATCTGCAGGCTGGCCGGGCCGAAGGCGAAGTCGCCGCGCCTGACGGCCGCTTCGCGCAGGGTGGCCACCACCGAGCCGGAGCGCGGGGCCGCCGCGATCTCCATGCGCAGCTCCCACTCCTTGCGCGGCTCCTCGACGACCTCCAGCCGCTCGATCGCCCGCTGCGTCTGGCGGGCCTTGGCGGCCTGCTTCTCGCTGGACTCGCCGCGCAGGTTCTTGCCGATCTTGTCGTTGTCGCTCGCCTTGCGGCGGGCGTTGCGCACGCCCTTGTCCATCCAGTTGCGCTGCATCTGGGCCCGGCCCTCCAGGGCCGCCTTCTTGCCCGCGTACTCCTCGAACTCCTCGCGGGCGTGGCCGCGGGCGCGCTCGCGCTCCTCCAGGTAGGCGTCGTAGCCGCCGCCGTAGAGGTTGATCTGCTGCTGCGCCAGGTCGAGTTCGAGGACCTTGGTGACGGTCCGGGTCAGGAACTCGCGGTCGTGGCTGATCACCACGGTGCCCGCGCGCAGCCCCTTCACGAACCGCTCCAGCCGCTCCAGACCGTCCAGGTCGAGGTCGTTGGTGGGCTCGTCCAGCAGGAAGACGTCGTAGCGGGACAGGAGCAGCGAGGCGAGGCCCGCGCGGGCCGCCTGGCCGCCGGAGAGCGCCGTCATGGGCAGGTCCAGGCCCACGGTGAGGCCGAGCTCGGCGGCGACCTCCTCCGCCCGCTCGTCGAGGTCGGCGCCGCCGAGGTTCAGCCACTGGTCCAGTGCCGTCGCGTACGCGTCGTCCGCGCCCGGGGTCCCGTCCACCAGGCCCTGCGTCGCCCCGTCCAGCTCCGCCTGCGCGGCGGCCACCCCGGTGCGCCGCGCCAGGAACTCCCGCACCGACTCGGCGGGCCGGCGCTCCGGCTCCTGCGGGAGGTGGCCGACGGCGGCGGCGGGCGGGGAGAGCCGCAGCTCACCGGTCTCGGGGGTGTCCAGCCCGGCGAGCAGGCGCAGCAGGGTGGACTTCCCGGCGCCGTTCACGCCGACGAGGCCGATGACGTCGCCGGGTGCGACGACGAGGTCGAGATCGGCGAACAGCGTGCGCTCACCGTGTGCGGCGGTGAGCTTCTTGGCGACGAGGGTTGCAGTCATGATGCGCCGATCCTATCCGGGCAGGCGGGGGCCTCCGGCGAGGGCGGGACAGGGGGGAGGCCCGTCGTTGCGGCCGCGGGGTGAAGCGTCACACCATGAGTCCATGCCGTCGCGAAACGTGCTCGTCGTCCACCGCGGCCGTCCACCGCGACGGGGTGCGGAGCCCGTACCGGGCCGCCCCGCAGACCTGCCGCCCCCGGCCGGGGGCCGGCACCGCGCGAGCGCTCCGGAGGAGCCATGCAGATCGCCGTACTGCTCTACGACCGCTTCACCGCCCTCGACGCCATCGGGCCCTTCGACACGCTCGGCCGGCTCCAGGACTCCGAGACGGTCTTCGTGTCCGAGCGTCCCGGTCCCGTGCGGACCGACAACGGGTCGCTCGCCCTCGTCGCCGACAAGGCGCTCCACGAGGTGACCCGGCCCGACATCGTCCTCGTGCCGGGCGGACCGCATCCCGAGCTGGAGATGAAGAACCCCGCCGTGCTGCGGTGGCTGCGGGACGTCGACGCGACCACCACCTGGACGACCTCCGTCTGCACCGGCTCTCTGCTGCTGGCCGCGGCCGGGCTGCTCGACGGACGCCGGGCCGCCGGCCACTGGCTGTACCTGGACCAGCTGCCCCGGTTCGGCGCCGAGCCCACCGGGGAGCGGGTGGTCTTCGACGGGAAGTACGTCACCGCGGCGGGCGTCTCCGCCGGGATCGACATGGGCCTGACCCTGCTTGGCCGGATCGCCGGCGACGAGTTCGCCCAGACCGTCCAGCTGATGACCGAGTACGACCCCCAGCCGCCCTACGACGCCGGTTCCCCGGCCAAGGCTCCGGCCGAGCTCGTCGCGCGGCTGCGGGGGGTCACTCCGCGGTAGGCCAGCGGAAGACGGGCGCCCGGCGCTCGAGGAACGCGGCGACGCCCTCCGCGGTGTCGCCGCTCGCGGCGGCCTGCGCCGCCCAGTGGGCGTCCCGGTCCGTCCGCCCGTCAGCGAACTCCTTGGCCGCCGCCTGCGTCAGCTGCGAGCGTGAGACCAGCACCCGCGCGAACTCGGCGACCCGCTTGTCGAGTTGGCCCGCGGGCAGCAGCTCGTCCAGGAAGCCGGTGCGCAGCGCCCGCTCCGCGTCGATCAACTCCGCCGAGAAGAGCAGGTACTTGGCGGCGGCCGGGCCGACCAGCCGGGCCAGCCGCCGGGTCGAGGAGGCCGGGTAGACGATGCCCAGCTTCGCCGGGGTCACCCCGAAGGAGGCCCCCTCCTCGGCGAACCGCAGGTCGCAGGCGGCCGCCAGCTGGCTCCCGCCGCCCACGCAGAACCCGCGGACCGCGGCCAGCGTCGGCTTCGGGAAGGCGGCCAGCGCCTCCTCCGCCATCACGGACAGCGCCTGCGGGTCCTCCTGCCCGTCACCGGTCAGCGAGGAGATGTCGGCGCCCGCGCAGAAGGTCGCTCCGGCCCCGGTCAGCACGAGCACCCGTACGGCCGGGTCGGCCGCCAGTTCCGGCAGCAGTTCCGGCAGGGCCCGCCACATGGCGGCCGTCATGGCGTTGCGCTTGGCGGGGTGCGAGATGACGACGGTGGCGACCCCGTCGGCGACGGTGTGGAGGAGGGCTGCGCCCCCGGCTGCGTCCATGCGCCGGATGCTATCCCGGTGCGGCAAACCTATGATCGGGGGAGTCCGTCCGGGGGGTGCGAGGAGGTGGCACGTCCATGGACGCAGACCGTACCCAGGGCAAGGGCCGGGAGCCGCAGCGCGAGAAGAAGCAGCTCACCCGCAGTTTCGGGCTGCTCGCCGCGCTCGGGGTGATCCTCGTGCTGGCCGGCCTGGTGGGTCTGGTCTACACCGGCGTGGCCACCCTGACGTCGATGTTCCTCTTCGGCTGGCTGCTGCTCATCGGCGGTCTGGTGGGACTGCTGCAAGCCGTCCAGTCCCGCAAGAGCAACTACTTCTGGCTCGCCGTCATCGTCGCCGCGGTCAATCTGGCGGCCGGGTTCGTGATCCTGCGCCGGCCCGAGGCGAGCGCCGAGGCGCTGACCATGTTCGCCGCGCTGCTCTTCCTCACCGGCGGGCTGTTCCGGCTCGCCGGCGCCCTCGTGGTGCGCGGGGCGAACTTCGGGCTCTCGCTCGTCCAGGGCGCCTTCGGGGTCCTGCTCGGCATCCTGATCCTGTCCGGCTGGCCCGGCAACAGCCTCTACGTGATCGGAGCCTTCTTCTCCCTCGCCCTGCTGTTCGACGGTCTGAGCCTGGTGGCGGTGGGCATGGGAGCCCGGCGCATCCTGGGGTTGGTCAGCGACGACGTGCCAGAGCCGGAGTCCGCCGCCGCGGCGGGGGCCGGAGAGGCGGCCGAGAAGCGTCCCGCAGAAGATCAGGAACAGTCGAACAACTGACTCTGTCATACGCCATTGGTCAGAAAGTGCCCGATAGACGCTGACTTATGGTCAGCGGCGCGGCCCGGATCAGGCTGTTCCCCACTCTTGACGTGTGGAGACGATCGAGCGTGAAGACGGGGGACGGAAGATGGATGTCAGCGGGAACGTCCCGCCAGCCCGGGAGGCGGAGCCAGAGGCTCCGGCCGACCCCCTCGCCTACGAGGGAGTGTGGCGGTTCACCGCTCCCGCAGTAGAAGAATCCGTTCCGCAGGCCCGCCGCGCGGTCCGGGACCTGCTCGGGCGGCAGGGGGTGGCCGGCCGGCAGGACCTCGTGTACTCGCTGCTGCTGATCGTCTCCGAGCTCGTGACGAACTCGGTCCGGCACGCGGCCCTGCTCTCCCCGGAGGTCGCCGTCGAGGTCGCGATCGGCCGCGAGTGGGTACGGGTGGCCGTCGAGGACAACCACCCGTACCGCCCCAAGGCACTGGAGGCGGATTTCGGCCAGACCGGCGGCCGGGGCCTGCTCCTGGTACGGGAGATCACGCTGGAGGCCGGCGGGGTCTGCGACGTCGAGCACACGTCGACGGGCGGCAAGGTCATCTGGGCGGCCCTGCCGCTCACGGCCCCGGCCGCACCCGCGACCCCCGTCGTGTGAACCGTGCGGGCCGGGCTACCAGCCCGCGGCGTCACCGGTCAGTTCGCGGATCGCCGGCCGCGCCGCGTCCAGCACGGTCATGAACCAGGCCGAGAACGGCACTTCGGCGTGCCGCTTCGCCAGCTCCTCGGCGGTGACGAAGGCGGTGTCCCCGACCTCCTCCGGATCCGGCCGCAGGGCCGACTGGGCCAGTCCCACGAAAAGGTGGTTGAACTCCTGCTCCACCAGACCCGACGCGGGGTCCGGGTGGTTGTAGCGGACCGTGCCCGCCTCCGCGAGCAGCGAGGGCGACAGCCCCAGCTCCTCGTGGGTCCGCCGGGCCGCGGCCGCGAACGGCGACTCCCCGGGGTAGGGGTGACCGCAGCAGGTGTTCGACCAGACGCCGGGGGAGTGGTACTTCCCGAGGGCCCGCTGCTGGAGCAGCAGACGGCCCTGCTCGTCGAAGAGGAACACGGAGAACGCCCGGTGCAGCAGCCCGGGTGCCTGATGAGCGGAGAGCTTCTCCGCCGTGCCGATGGTGTTGCCGGACTCGTCGACCAGTTCGAGCATGATCGGTTCTTGAGTACCGGTGCCGTTGGTCGCGCTGCTCGCGGCGGTGGCTGGTGGTGTCGGCATACCCATCCTTCGCTTCGGACTCCGGCCTTCAGTCTGCCGTATAAAAGAGGCTTGTCCCCACTTCGGAGATCCGCGCATGTCTGCCCCCCGTCGCGTGATAAGCGACGGGGGGCAGATCACATCGGGCCCCGCACCGGCGGTGTCAGACCCCGAACGGCGCCGGATATCCGATCGTGCCCGCGGGCACCGGAACGGAATCGTCCAGTACCAGCGCCATCATCGCCTCGTCCGGAACCTCGAAGGGCGCCCGGATGCCGAAGTGCGAGGCCGGCACGAACCCGAAGCGCGCGTAGTACTCCGGGTGGCCCAGCACGAGGACCAGCGACTCCCCGCGCTCCTTGGCCGCCGCGAGCACGGCCCGTACGACCGAGCTGCCCGCGCCCGAGCGCTGGAGCGCCGGGTCGGCGGCCACCGGGGCGAGCGCGAGCGCCCGTGCCCCGTCCACCCGGCACACGGTGAGCAGCGCGTGCGCCGCCACCGACCCGTCCGGGCCCTCCGCCACGTACGACAGCCCGGGCACCCAGGCGTCGTCCGCGCGCAGCGCGTCCACGAGATCCGCCTCCAGCGGGGTCTCGAAGGCCGCCAGGTTGACGGCCCGTACGGCGGCCACGTCGGCCGGGGTCTCCGGCCGGGCCGGCCAGGCGCCGCCGTCCCCGGCGGTCACCGGGCGCAGGACGTAGCCCGTGTACCCGTACTCGTGCCCGTGCCGGGACCGCAGGGCGAGCTCCTCGCGGGCGCCGGCCAGCGCCGCGGCCGTCGCCGGATCCGCGCCGCCGGGGTGGGACTCGACCCGCTCGGCGAGCGGGCCGTAGTACTCGGCCCAGTCCGAGTCGGGCAGGTGGTGCACGCCGAGCACCCGGTACCCGGCGGCCTGGGCGGCCGCCAGGTTGCCGCCGGTGGTGCGCAGCGGGTACGCCTCGTCCCAGAAGGCGCGGGCGCCGGCGGACGGCTCCTCGACGGTCCACTGGCACTCGGTCAGCACGAGGGTGCCGCCGGGGGCGAGCAGCCGCTTCCACCGCGCGAGCGCGGTGTCGAAGCCGATGAGGTAGGCGGAGCCCTCCGCCCAGACGAGGTCGAACGATCCGTCGGCGAAGCCCTCGAAGCCCTCGGAGCCCTCGAAGCCATCGGGCCCGTCGGGCCCGTCGGCGGAGCCTTCGGGGGCCGCCTCGCCGAGTGCGCCCATGTCCGCCCTGACGGTGCGGATCCGGTCGCCGAGCCCGCGGGCCGCGGCGGCGTCACGGAGCTCCTCGAGGAACGGTGCGTGGAGGTCGACGGCGGTCACCTCGGCGCCGTGCTCACCGGCCTCGGCGGCCAGCAGCAGGGCGCTGCGGCCCGGGCCGCAGCCCAGGTCGAGGACGCGCGGCCGCTCGGGCAGCGGTCCGCACAGGGAGAGCAGGTGCCGGGTGGTCGCGTCCGAACCGGGACCCTGCCGGGGCAGGCCGCGGTGCAGCGCGAAGAAGGCGTCCTTGAAGCTGTTGATGTTGTCGGTCAACGTGAACCCTTGGAACGGGGGCACCGGCCGACGGGGCCGTTCAGCGTGTCTGAGTCAGGCCCGGCCGGTCGCCCGGGGGAAATGGGGGATGCACCGGAGCTCGCTGCGCAGGGCAGCGACGGCTGCGACGGTCATCAACCCACCTCTTTCCACTGGACTCGATCAGGGGCGTGTCCACCGTAACATCCGCGCCGTTTGTGGTACCGCACGTGATCGTCAATGATGATCACGCCCTGCCCCGGGGGCCCGGGATATTCGGCTTATCAGGGCGTAAACGGGTGGTGAACCCCTGCTTCCATTCATCCGATAGCCTCTGCCGACGTGCCGCCGCCCCATGAGGCGCCCGTCCGGAGCCAGTCCGGACTTCGTTACAAGGAGTGAGTTCGTCTGCCGACCGTCATCCTCACCGGCCTGCCGGTCCCCGGATCACCGCTCGCTGACGAGCTGCGCTCACTCGGCTTCGAGGTCCGCCCCGCCGCCGGTCCCCAGGACGCCGCCGCCGCCTTGGCCGCCGTACCCGCGGACCAGCGGGTGGCCGTCGTGGACAGCGCCTTCGTCGGGCACGTGCACACGCTGCGCCTCGCGCTGACCGACCCCCGCTTCGACGCCTCGGCGGTGACCGGGGCCCTCGCGGTCCAGCCCGGCGCCCGCGCGGCGCTCGACCGGGCCGCCGCCGCCCCCGCCGACGGCGCGGGCCCCTACGCCGACCGGCTCGCCGCCGCGGTCGAGGCCTCCGGAACGGCCGTCCAGCGGCCCGAGCTCGGCACCCTCGTCGCCGCCGTCCCCGCCACCGCGGCGGACCGGGACGCGGCCGTCGCCGCCGTCGCCGCCGTCGACGACGAGGCCGTGCGCCTGCGGACCGCCGTGAAGTCCCGCGACGGCTTCTTCACCACCTTCTTCATCAGCCCGTACTCGCGCCACCTCGCCCGCTGGTGCGCGCGCCGCGGCCTGACCCCGAACCAGGTCACCACCGCCTCGCTGGCCACCGCGCTGATCGCGGCCGGCTGCGCCGCCACCGGCGAGCGCTGGGGCTACGTCGCGGCCGGCGTGCTGCTCCTCTTCTCCTTCGTCCTGGACTGCACCGACGGGCAGCTCGCCCGCTACTCGCTCCAGTACTCGACGATGGGCGCCTGGCTCGACGCGACCTTCGACCGTGCCAAGGAGTACGCCTTCTACGCGGGCCTCGCCCTCGGCGCGGCCCGGCACGGCGACGACGTATGGGCGCTCGCGCTCGGCGCGATGATCCTCATGACCTGCCGGCACGTCGTGGACTTCTCCTTCAACGAGGCCAACCACGACGCGACGGCCAACACCAGCCCCACGGCCGCCCTCTCCGACCGGCTCGACAGCGTCGGCTGGACCGTCTGGGTCCGCCGGATGATCATCCTGCCGATCGGCGAGCGCTGGGCGATGATCGCGGTCCTGACCGCCGTCACCACCCCCCGCATCGTCTTCTACGCCCTGCTCGTCGGCTGCGCCTTCGGTGCGCTCTACACCACCGCCGGGCGGGTCCTGCGCTCCCTGACCCGCAAGGCGACCCGCACCGACCGGGCCGCCCGGGCCCTGTACGACCTCACGGACTCCGGCCCGCTCGCCGAGCTCCAGGCCCGGCTGCTGCGCGGCCGCGCCGGGTCCGCCGGATCCGTGTACGTCGCGGCCCTGGGCGCGCTGCTGATGATCGGCGCGACCCTGTGGCTGCCGTTCGGCGACCCGCGGCTGACCGCCGCCGCGGTGATCTACGCCATGGCGTCCGGGCTGGCCGTCGCCGCACCCCTCAAGGGCGCCCTGGACTGGCTGATCCCGCCGCTGTTCCGGGCCGCCGAGTACGTCACGGTCCTGGTGCTCGCCGCCAAGGCGGACGTCCCCGGGGCCCTTCCCGCGGCATTCGGCCTGATCGCGGCGGTCGCCTACCATCACTACGACACGGTGTACCGCATTCGCGGCGGCACCGGCGCGCCGCCGCACTGGCTGGTGCGGACGATCGGCGGCCACGAGGGCCGGGTCCTGGTGACCACGGTGCTGGCCGCCGTCCTCGCGGCGCGCCCATCGGACTTCCCCGTCGCGCTCACGGCCATGGCCGTGGCCGTGGCACTCGTGGTGCTCGTGGAGAGCATCCGCTTCTGGGTCTCCTCCGGGGCACCCGCCGTACATGACGAAGGAGAACCAGCATGATCGGCCTTGTACTCGCTGCCGGTGCCGGACGCCGTCTGCGTCCCTACACCGACACCCTGCCCAAGGCCCTCGTGCCCGTCGGCCCCGAAGGCGCGGAGGAGAGCCTCACGGTCCTGGACCTGACGCTCGGCAACTTCGCCGCCGTCGGCCTCACCGAGGTCGCCATCGTCGTCGGCTACCGCAAGGAAGCCGTGTACGAGCGCCGCGAGGCCCTGGAGGCCAAGTACGGCGTCAGGATCACGCTGATCGACAACGACAAGGCCGAGGAGTGGAACAACGCCTACTCCCTGTGGTGCGCGCGTGAGGTCCTCAAGCAGGGCGTGATCCTCGCCAACGGCGACACCGTCCACCCGGTCTCCGTCGAGGAGACCCTGCTCGCCGCCCGCGGCAACGGCCAGAAGATCATCCTCGCCCTCGACACGGTCAAGAACCTGGCCGACGAGGAGATGAAGGTCGTCACCGCCACCGGCCCCGCCACTGGGGGAGCTGTGCAGAAGATCACCAAGCTGATGGACCCGGCCGACGCGACCGGCGAGTACATCGGCGTCACGCTCATCGAGGCCGAGGCCGCCGAGCAGCTGGCCGAGGCCCTGAAGACCACCTTCGAGCGCGACCCCGACCTCTACTACGAGGACGGCTACCAGCAGCTCGTGAACGACGGTTTCACCATCGACGTGGCTCCCATCGGCGACGTCAAGTGGGTCGAGATCGACAACCACGACGACCTCGCCAAGGGCCGGACGATCGCATGCCAGTACTGACGAGGCTCATCCCCTCGCCCGTCGTCGTCGACATCGCCAGCGGAGCGATGGACGACCTGGCCGGCCTGCTGGCCGACCAGCGGATCTCCGCCTCCGGCAAGCTCGCGATCGCGATCAGCGGGGGTTCGGGCGTGGCGCTGCGCGCCAGGCTCGAGCCCGTGCTGCCGCACGCCGACTGGTACGCCGTCGTGGACGGCACCATCGACTCCGCGGTCAAGCTGGCCGACGACATAAAGGGCCGCCGCTACGACGCCGTCGTGGGCCTGGGCGGCGGCAAGATCATCGACGTGGCGAAGTACGCCGCTGCGCGGGTCGGGCTGCCCATGGTGGCCGTCGCCACCAACCTCTCGCACGACGGCATCTGCTCGCCGGTGTCCATCCTGGACAACGACAACGGCCGCGGCTCCTACGGCGTGCCCACCCCGATCGCCATGGTGATCGACCTCGACGTGATCAAGGAAGCCCCGGTGCGGTTCATCCGCGCCGGCGTCGGCGACGCGATCTCCAACATCTCGGCGATCGCCGACTGGGAGCTCTCGCACAAGATCACCGCCGAGCCCGTCGACGGCCTGGCCGCCGCCATGGCCCGTACCGCAGGCGAGTCCGTGCTGCGCCACCCCGGAGGCTGCGGGGACGACGAGTTCCTCACCGTGCTCTCCGAGTCGCTCGTCCTCACCGGCATCGCCATGTCGATCAGCGGGGACACCCGCCCCGCGTCGGGCGCCTGCCACGAGATCAGCCACGCCTTCGACCTGCTCTATCCGGGGCGCTCCGCGCTCCACGGCGAGCAGGTCGGCATGGGTGCCGCCTTCGCGATGCACCTGCGCGGGGCCGACGAGAAGTCCGGGCTCTTCGTGGACGTACTGCGCCGGCACGGCCTGCCGGTGACCCCCGAGGAGATCGGCTTCAGCATCGACGAGTTCGTCACGGCCGTCGAGTACGCCCCGCAGACCCGCCCGGGACGCTTCACGATCCTGGAGCACCTCAACCTGTCCGCCGCCGAGATCAGGGATGCTTACGCCGACTATGCCAAGACCATCCGTAGCTGAACTCCGGCCCGTCGTTCACCCGGCGGGCGTGAAGGACCGGGTCAGCGGCGAGCACTGGGGCGGTCGCCTCTACATGCGCGAGATCTCCCTGCGCATCACCCGCTACCTGGTCACCACCAAGGTCACGCCGAACCAGCTGACCTACCTGATGACGCTCGCCGGCGTGCTCGCCGCCCCGGCCCTGCTGGTGCCGGGCGTCTGGGGCGCCGTCCTCGGCGTGATCGCGGTCCAGCTGTACCTGCTGCTCGACTGCGTCGACGGCGAGGTCGCCCGCTGGAAGAAGCAGTTCTCGCTGTCCGGCGTGTACCTGGACCGGGTCGGCGCCTACCTGTGCGACGCGGCGGTGCTCGTGGGCTTCGGCCTGCGTGCCGCGGACCTGTGGGGCGGCGGCCGGATCGACTGGCTGTGGGCCTTCCTGGGCACCCTGGCGGCGCTCGGCGCGATCCTGATCAAGGCCGAGACCGACCTGGTCGGCGTCGCCCGCCACCAGGCCGGCAAGCCCGTGGTCAAGGACGCCGCCGCGGAGCCGCGCTCCTCCGGCATGGCGCTGGCCCGCCGGGCCGCCGCCGCGCTCAAGTTCCACCGGCTCGTCCTCGGCATCGAGGCCTCGCTGCTCATCCTGGTGCTGGCCGTCGTGGACCAGGTCCGCGGCGACCTGTTCTACTCCCGGGTCGGCGTCGCCGTGCTCGCCGCCATCGCGCTGCTCCAGACCGTGCTGCACCTGGTGTCGATCCTGGCCTCCAGCAGGCTCAAGTGAGTACGCCGATGCGGCTGGGCGCCGTGATCATCACCATGGGCAACCGGCCGGACGAGCTCAAGGCGCTGCTCGACTCGGTCGCCCGGCAGGACGGCGACCCCGTCGAGGTGGTCGTGGTGGGCCAGGGCGTCCAGGTCTCCGGCCTCACGGACCTGCCGCCGGGCGTCCGTACCGTCGACCTCCCCGAGAACCTGGGCATCCCCGGCGGACGCAACGTCGGCATCGAGGCCTTCGGCCCCGGCGGCAGCGAGGTCGACGCGCTGCTCTTCCTGGACGACGACGGCCTGCTGGAGCGCACCGACACCGCCGAGCTGTGCCGGCAGGCCTTCGCGGAGGACCCCGAGCTCGGGATCGTCAGCTTCCGGATCGCGGACCCTGAGACCGGTATCACGCAGCGCCGCCACGTGCCGCGGCTGCGGGCCTCGGACCCGATGCGCTCCTCGCGGGTGACCACCTTCCTGGGCGGCGCCAACGCGGTCCGCACGAAGGTGTTCGAGCAGGTCGGGCCGCTGCCGGGGGAGTTCTTCTACGCGCACGAGGAAACCGATCTCGCCTGGCGGGCGCTCGACGCAGGGTGGCTGATCGACTACCGGGCGGACATGGTGCTGCTGCACCCGACCACAGCCCCCTCCCGGCACGCGGTCTACCACCGTATGGTGGCTCGTAACCGGGTGTGGCTCGCCCGCCGCAACCTGCCCGCTCCGCTGGTCCCGGTCTACCTGGGCGTCTGGCTCCTGCTGACGCTCCTGCGCAGGCCCTCGGTGCCCGCGCTCAAGGCCTGGTTCGGCGGATTCAGGGAGGGGTGGACCACTCCCTGCGGTCCGCGCCACCCCATGAGATGGCGTACGGTCTGGCGGTTGACCCGGCTGGGCCGACCTCCTGTCATCTGAGGGGCCCGCGTCTGGGAACATGGCGCGATCACGGGCCTCGTGCCACCAGCCTGATGCCCGACCTGGCCGCATCTTGAAGACGAAAGTTTCAACTTGTGAGTGACACAACCCACGACGGCGCCCTCGCCACGAGCAGGCCGCCGTCCGAAGACGCGGGGCTGAGCCCCGCGGAGCTCGCCAGGAAGTACGGCCTCTCCGTGAGCGGGGCCCGGCCCGGTCTGGTCGAGTACGTGCGGCAGCTCTGGGGCCGGCGCCACTTCATCTTGGCCTTCTCCCGGGCCAAGCTGGTCGCCCAGTACAGCCAGGCGAAACTCGGTCAGGTCTGGCAGGTGGCGACCCCACTGCTGAACGCGGCCGTCTACTGGCTGATCTTCGGCCTCATCCTCGGCGCGGGCAAGGAGATGCCCTCCGGCGTCTACGTCCCGTTCCTGATGATGGGCATCTTCGTCTTCACCTTCACCCAGAGCTCGGTGATGGCTGGCGTCCGGGCGATCTCCGGGAACCTCGGGCTGGTGCGCGCCCTGCACTTCCCGCGGGCCGCCCTGCCGGTGTCGTTCTCGCTCCAGCAGCTCCAGCAGCTGATGTACTCGATGATCGTCGTCTTCGTGATCGCGGTCAGCTTCGGGAACTACCCGCGGCTCTCGTGGCTGCTGGTGATCCCGACGCTCGCGCTGCAGTTCGTTTTCAACACCGGCCTCGCCATGATCTTCGCGCGGATGGGCTCCAAAACCCCCGACCTGGCACAGCTGATGCCGTTCGTGATGCGCACCTGGATGTACGCGTCGGGCGTCATGTTCCCGATCGGGATCTACCTCAAGGACCAGCCGCAGTGGATCAGCGACGTCCTGCTGTGGAACCCGGTCGCGATCTACATGGACCTCATCCGGTTCGCCCTGATCGACGACTACGGCAGCAGCAACCTGCCTCCGCACGTCTGGCTCTTCGCCGTCGGCTGGGCCGCGGTGATCGGCATCGGCGGGTTCGTGTACTTCTGGAAGGCTGAGGAGCGTTACGGCCGTGGCTGACAGTACCCAGGGGCGCGTCCCCACCGTGATCGCGGACGATGTCCACATCGTCTACCGCGTCAACACCGGCAGCGCCGGCAAGGGCGCCGCCACCGCGGCGCTCAGCAAGATAATCCGCCGCCGCAAGGGCGACGCGCCGGGCGTGCGCAGGGTCCACGCCGTGCGCGGGGTCACCTTCACCGCGTACCGCGGCGAGGCCATCGGCCTCATCGGCTCGAACGGCTCCGGCAAGTCGACCCTGCTGCGCGCCATCGCGGGCCTGCTGCCCTGCGAGGCCGGCAAGGTCTACACCGACGGCCAGCCCTCGCTCCTGGGCGTCAACGCGGCCCTGATGAACGACCTGACCGGCGAGCGCAACATCGTCCTCGGCGGTCTCGCGATGGGCATGAGCCGCGAGCAGATCAAGGAGCGCTACCAGGGCATCGTCGACTTCTCGGGGATCAACGAGAAGGGCGACTTCATCTCCCTGCCGATGCGCACCTACTCCTCCGGAATGGCGGCGCGCCTGCGCTTTTCCATCGCGGCCGCCAAGGACCACGACGTCCTGATGATCGACGAGGCCCTGGCCACCGGTGACCGCAGCTTCCAGGTGCGTTCCGAGAACCGCATCCGCGAACTGCGGGAGAAGGCCGGCACCGTCTTCCTGGTGAGCCACAACAACAAGTCCATCCGCGACACCTGTGACCGGGTGCTGTGGCTGGAAAAGGGCGAGCTCCTGATGGACGGGCCCACGGACGAGGTCGTCTCGGCCTACGAGAAGGCCACCAGCGGCTGAGCACCGGCCCCGCCGCCCCCGGCCGGACCGCCGAGGCCCCCGCCGCTCAGCGCGGCGGGGGCCTCGGCGTGTCGCGGCAATTGCCGCCGCCGCGGGGTGGTGACATTCGGCGGCGGCATTCGGCGGCGGCATTCGGTGGCGACATTCGGTGGCGCGGTGAATACCCCAGAGGTCTTCGAGCCGTTGTACAGCGTAAGCTGAAGCAGTCCTGAATCGCGGCAAGAGGGGACGATTCCCCGCAGGTGAACGGCCTGGCGTACCCCGGGGAAACCCGGGCGGCGTGTCCGAAATAGGATGTATTGGGTCGGCAGTGTAGAACGGGAGATGTGACGGCAATGGCTATGGGAATTCTCCGGCCCCCAGGCGCGACGGCCGTCCCCGCCCCGGGCGGCGGGCGGTGACCCCGGGGGACGGCATCCGACCCCTGTCCGACACGGTCCACGCACGCGCCACCCTCGGCAAGGCCGCCGCGGAGAACTTCCCCGTGGCCCCCGCGTTCCTGCCCCGCGCCTGGCGCGACGGTCTGACGGCGGTCTACGGCTACGCCCGCCTCGTCGACGACATCGGCGACGGAGACCTGGCCCCCGGCGGCCGCGACGCCGTGCTGCTGGGCCTCGGTCCGGCCGCGGTGGACGACCGGCTCGCCATGCTCGACGCCTTCGAGGCCGACCTGTGGCGCGTTTTCGGCGGTACCGACGGCCCGCCGCGCCACCCGCTGATGCAGGCCCTCCAGCCCGTCGTCCGCGCCCACCGGCTCACCCCCGAGCCGTTCCTCGGGCTCATCGAGGCCAACCGCCAGGACCAGCGGGTCGCGCGCTACGAGACGTACGGGGACCTCCTCGCCTACTGCGAGCTCTCCGCCAACCCCGTCGGCCGCCTCGTCCTCTCCCTCACCGGCACCGCCACCCCCGAGCGGATCCGCCGCTCCGACGCCGTCTGCACGGCCCTGCAGATCGCCGAGCACCTCCAGGACGTCACCGAGGACCTCGCCCGGGACCGGATCTACCTGCCCGCCGAGGACATGCGGCGCTTCCACGTCGCCGAGCCCGACCTCAAGGCCCCGACCGCCGGCGCGTCCGTACGCGCCCTGATCGCATACGAAACCGAACGCGCGCGGGAGCTGCTGAATGAAGGCACCCCCCTCGTGGGTAGCGTGCACGGCAGACTCCGGCTGCTGCTCGCGGGCTTCGTGGGAGGGGGGCGTGCCGCCCTGAGAGCCGTCACCGCCGCCGGCTTCGACGTACTCCCCGGCCCGCCCAAGCCCACCAAGAGCGGCCTGATCCGCGAGGTGGCCGCCGTCCTGCGCACTGCGCCGAGAAAGGGGTGAGCCCGACCGTGGAGGGCCCCACACACGTGTCCGCGCCGGTCCTGGCGGCATACGGCTACTGCGAGGCCGTCACCGGATCGCAGGCGCGCAACTTCGCGTACGGCATCCGGCTGCTGCCCACCGACAAGCGGCAGGCGATGTCCGCGCTGTACGCCTTCTCCCGGCGGGTCGACGACATCGGCGACGGCACGCTGGCGCCCGAGGCGAAGCTGGTCCGGCTGGAGGAGACCCGCGCCCTGCTCGGGAAGATCCGCGCCGAGGAGATCGACGAGGACGACACCGACCCCGTCGCCGTCGCCCTCGCACACGCCGCGCGCCGCTTCCCGATCCCCCTCGGCGGCCTCGACGAGCTCATCGACGGCGTCCTGATGGACGTGCGCGGCGAGACGTACGAGACCTGGGACGACCTCAAGGCCTACTGCCGGTGCGTGGCCGGGGCCATCGGGCGGCTCTCGCTCGGCGTGTTCGGCACCGCGCCCGGGGTACCGGACTCCGCGCGCGCCGCCGAGTACGCCGACACGCTGGGCCTCGCCCTGCAACTCACCAACATCCTGCGGGACGTTCGCGAGGACGCGGCCAACGGGCGCACCTACCTGCCCGCCGAGGACCTGGCCAAGTTCGGCTGCTCCGAAGGCTTCCACGGCGACCGGGCCCCCGAGGGATCCGACTTCGCCGGACTCGTCCACCACGAAGTGCGGCGCGCCCGGGCGCTGTTCGCCGAGGGCTACCGGCTGCTGCCGATGCTCGACCGGCGCAGCGGCGCCTGCGTGGCCGCCATGGCCGGCATCTACCGGCGCCTCCTCGACCGCATCGAGCGGGAGCCGGAGGCGGTCCTGCGCGGCCGCGTCTCGCTGCCGCCGCACGAGAAGGCGTACGTCGCCGTGCGCGGCCTCTCGGGCCTCGACGCCCGGACCATCTCCCGCCAGACCACCCGGAGGCGCACCTGATGCCCCCGACCACCCGCCCTCAGGCCGACCCGCGCCCGGCCGCGCCCGGCGTCCGGCGCGCCCCCGTACGGCCCGCGCCCCCGGCCCGGGCAACCACCCGGCCGGCGCACGCGTCTGTCCCGGCGGGCTTCGCGGGCGGGGCCCGGGTGCCCGGCGCGCGGCAGCCGTACCGGGCCGGCCGGTGCGGGCGCGCGGCGGACGGGGGCACGGCGCGTACCGCGCCGCGGCGGTGCACGGCCGCGGCGGCGGGCAAGAACAGGACGGGGGAGGGCGCATGAGCGGCAGCGGTCAGCGGGCCGTCGTCGTCGGCGGAGGGCTCGCCGGGGTCACGGCCGCGCTCGAACTCGCCGACGCCGGGCTCCGGGTGACCCTGCTCGAAGGCCGCCCGCGCCTCGGCGGGCTGGCGTTCTCGTTCAAGCGCGGCGAACTCACCGTGGACAACGGCCAGCACGTCTACCTGCGCTGCTGCACCGCCTACCGGTGGTTCCTCGACCGCGTCGACGGCGCCGCCCTCGCACCGCTCCAGGACCGGCTCGACGTACCCGTCCTCGACGTCGCCCGCGCCGGGGGACCGCGCCTCGGACGGCTGCGCCGCAGCGCCCTGCCCGTCCCGCTGCACCTGGCCGGATCACTGGCCCGCTACCCGCACCTGTCCCTGGCCGAACGCGCGAGCGTCGGCCGCGCCGCCCTCGCGCTGCGCCGGCTCGACCCCGCCGACCCGGCGCTGGACGGCCTGGACTTCGCCACCTGGCTCGGCCGCTACGGGCAGTCCCCCCGGACCATCGAGGCCCTGTGGGACCTCGTCGGCATCGCGACCCTCAACGCCACCGCCCAGAACTCCTCCCTCGGCCTGGCCGCCATGGTCTTCAAGACCGGCCTGCTCTCCGAGAACGGCGCCGCCGACATCGGCTGGGCCCGGGTACCGCTCGGCGACCTGCACGACACGCTCGCCCGCAAGGCCCTCGACGCGGCCGGCGTGCGCACCGGGCTGCGCAGCCGGGTCACCGCCATCTCCCGTACCCCCGAAGGGGCTTGGCGGGTCGACACCGAGGACGAGTCCCTCGACGCCGGCACCGTGGTCCTGGCCGTCCCGCAGCGCGAGGCGCACGGACTGCTGCCGGCCGGCGCGCTCCCCGACCCCGACAAGCTGCTCGACATCGGCACCGCACCGATCCTCAACGTCCACGTCGTCTACGACCGCAAGGTCCTCAAGCAGCCCTTCTTCGCGGCGCTCGGCTCCCCGGTGCAGTGGGTCTTCGACCGCACCGACTCCTCCGGGCTCCCCGACGGCGGCCAGTACCTGGCCCTGTCCCAGTCCGCCGCGCAGGACGACATCGACGAGCCGGTCTCCGTCCTGCGCGCCAAGTACCTGCCCGAGCTGGAGCGGTTGCTGCCCGCCGCGCGCGGCGCCAAGGTACGGGACTTCTTCGTCACCCGGGAGCGGACGGCCACCTTCGCTCCCGCACCCGGCGTCGGACGGCTGCGCCCCGGCGCGCGGACCGACACGCCGGGGCTGTATCTGGCCGGTGCGTGGACTGCCACCGGTTGGCCCGCGACCATGGAGAGCGCCGTCCGGAGCGGAATGAGCGCGGCGCACGCCGCGCTCACCGCGCTCGGCCGCCCCCGCGAACACCCTCTGCAGGAGGCGGCATGACGACCACCAGCACCACCAGCACCACCGGCACAGCACGTACAGGAACCAGAGGAGAGCCAGTGAACCCGGGGAATCCGGCTGTCGAGAACACGGATGCCAGCGTGGGCGCAGCCGGCGGGGGAGCGGAGAAGGCCGACACGCTCGCGCTCCTGGAGCGGGGCCGCACGCTGTCCACGCCCGCGCTCCGCGCCGCCGTGGACCGGCTCGCCGCGCCCATGGACACCGTCGCCGCCTACCACTTCGGCTGGATCGACGCCCAGGGCAACCCCGCGGACGGCGACGGCGGCAAGGCCGTCCGGCCCGCCCTCGCGCTGCTCTCCGCCGAGGCCGCGGGCGCGGCCGCCGAGGTCGGCATCCCGGGCGCCGTGGCCGTCGAGCTCGTGCACAACTTCTCGCTGCTCCACGACGACCTGATGGACGGCGACGAGCAGCGCCGCCACCGCGACACGGTGTGGAAGGTGCACGGCCCGGCGCTGGCGATCCTCGTCGGCGACGCGCTGTTCGCCCTCGCCAACGAGGTGCTGCTGGAGCTCGGCACCGTCGAGGCGGGCCGCGCGGCGCGCCGGCTGACCACGGCCAGCCGCAAGCTCATCGACGGCCAGGCCCAGGACATCTCCTACGAGCACCGCGAGCGCGTCAGCGTCGAGGAGTGCCTGGAGATGGAGGGCAACAAGACGGGCGCACTGCTCGCCTGCTCGGTCTCCATCGGCGCCGTCCTCGGAGGCGCGGACGACCGCACGGCCGACAAGCTCGAGGAGTACGGCTACCACCTGGGCCTCGCCTTCCAGGCCGTGGACGACCTGCTCGGCATCTGGGGCGACCCGGACGCCACCGGCAAGCAGACCTGGAGCGACCTGCGCCAGCGCAAGAAGTCCCTGCCGGTGGTCGCCGCCCTCGCCGCCAAGGGGCCCGCCGCCGAGGAACTCGCCCAGCTGCTCGCCGCCGACGCCAAGAGCAACGACTTCGAGAACTTCTCGGAGGAGGAGTTCGCGGCCCGCGCGGCGCTCATCGAGGCGGCCGGCGGACGCCAGTGGACCGCCGACGAGGCGCGCCGTCAGCACGCGGTGGCGATCAGGGCCCTGGACGACGTCGACATGCCCCGGCGGGTGCGCGACCAGCTCGTGGCCCTCGCCGACTTCGTCGTCGTGCGCAAGAGGTGAACGCCGCACGGAAGCGGATATGACTCGCGAGTCGCCGGCCGGCGCCGCCTCCCCCGACTGAGGGGAGGCG
>NZ_JBHXNP010000097.1:0-37671 GCF_042719495.1 Streptomyces sp. NPDC058525 | reverse complement strand
GCAACCCCCTGCTACACCCGCTCCCGCCGCGCCCCGCCCCACCGGGGCCCCCCTCCGGGGGGGGCCCTGGGTGTGCACGGCGGTGCACTCCGAGGCCACCTTCGATTCAGCACCGGCACCCGCGCCGGTAGACAGGGAAGGACCCATGCGACAGGTACTGAGCCGACAGGTACTGGGCAAGGGGATGCTCACGGCGGCGGCAGCCTCGAGTCTGCTGTCGATCGCGACCGGTGCGGCCTACGCGCACCCGGGAGCGACGGCCGAGGCCTCGCACTCTCCGGGTGTGCTGGCCGGCAACAGCGTCTCGGTACCGGTCACCTTCGCGCCGAACGTGTGCGGCAACAGCGTGGACGGGGGCGCGGCCCTCAACCCCTCGATGGGGAACACCTGCGTCACCTCCACCGGCTCGCACACCCACGAAGGCCACGACTACGGGCGCTACCTCAGCCCCGAGCACGCCGAGGCCTTCGAGCGCTACCTCAAGGAGCGTCCGGGACCGCGGCACGCGGTCCCCGAGCAGCGCCACGAGTCGCCGCGCCACGAGCAGGCCCGCCACGAGCAGCCCCGTCACGAGGGCCCGCGGCACGCGAAGCCGCGCCAGGAGGAGCCGCACCACGAGGGCGGCTACGGCGGCGCGGGCCCGGAGCAGGGCGAGGAGGAGTGCGACGACCACCCCGAGTCCGCGCCGCCCCCGCCGGTGAACCACGCACCCCCGGCGCCCGAGCACCCCCACCCCATGCCCCAGCCGGTCGACGAGCACCCGGCCCCGCAGCCCGCTCCGGCCCCGCAGCCCGCTCCGGCCCCGGCCCCGGCCCCGGCCCCGGCCCCGGCCCCCGCCCCCGCTCCGGCTCCGGCTCCGGCCCCGGTCGAGGAGGCGCCGGCGCCGAGCCCCGAGGCGCAGCCCCCCGCCCCGGTCGAGGAGGCGCCGAGGCCGCTGCCCGCCCCGGCTCCCGCCCCCGGGCCGGAGCCCGTCCCGGACGAGACGCCCGCGCCGCTCCCGGCTCCGGTCGACGAGGCCCCGGCTCCGCTTCCCGCCCCGGTCGAGGAGGCGCCGGCTCCGCTTCCCGCCCCGGTCGAGGAGGCGCCCGTAACGCTTCCGGCCCCGGCTCCCGCGCCCGGCGCGAAAGAGCAGCCCGCGCCCCGGCCGCCGCACGGCAGCCAGCCCGTCGAGCAGCCCGCACCGGAGGTCGTACGGCCCGGCGACCAGCCCCCGGCCGCCCCCGCCGGTGACACTCCCGTCCACCTGCCCCCGGCCGCGGAGCCCTCGCCGCTCCCCGCCCCGGCTCCCGGGCCGGCGCCCGCTCCCGCGCCCGCCCAGGTGACCGCGCCCGTGCTGGCCGAGACCGGAGCGGGCCAGCCCGCGGCCGCGGCGGCCCTCGCCTCCGCGCTGATCCTCGGCGGCGCCATTCTCTACCGGCGGTCGCGCGTCTCCTGACGGCAATACCGGTAATCGGAAGAAATATCGGCCGGAGAATCCCTTGTCGGATTCTCCGGCCGCTGTCATGTACCCGTGCGTCGCGTTTCCCGATCGGCGGGGAATCGTTACCCAGGGCGAAAGCGGCGCGACGGTCGCCGCTGACGCCTCGGCCCACGAAAAGAAGAGGATTTCGATAATGAAGCTCACGAAGGTCGCCGCTGTCGTCGCCGGCTCCGTAGCCGCCCTCGGCGCCTCCGCCCCCGCCTTCGCCGCCGATGCCGCTTCGCCCGTGCCCATGAGCCTCACCAGCGGGGCCACCACGGTGACGGAGGCCGTGAACCCGGTCTCCGAGCAGCTCCCCCAGATCGTCGGAGCCGGACTGGCCGAGCAGGGCGAACACGTCGACAACGTGCTGGGCACCGTCCAGCGGGTCAACCAGGTCCGCAACAACGTGCCCGGCGAGCTGCTCGGGCTCGCGAACGGCGCCACCCAGGCGTCTCCGCTCCTCGGCGGTGTCCAGCTCAACGGCGGCGCCGCGCGCTGAGCGGCCCGGACGTGACTGTGGGCGCCACCGGCGAGGCCGGGGCGCCCACAGTCGTTGTACGGCCGACGTCAGTCGTTGACGCAGACGTTGCCGAACGCGGGGTTCAGGAGCGCGATCACGTTCACGGTGTTGCCGCAGACGTTGACCGGCACGTGGACCGGGACCTGGACCAGGTTGCCCGAGAGGACACCGGGGGAACCCACGGCCGCGCCCTCGGCCGACGAGTCGGCGACGGCGGAGCCGGCGGCACCGGCCGCAGCGAGACCAGCGGTGGCCAGGACCAGGGCGGCCTTCTTGGCAGAGTTCATGGGAAGTGCACCTTCTGTTCGATGTTCTGCCCCGATCCGG
Organism: Streptomyces sp. NPDC058525; assembly: GCF_042719495.1. Lineage (NCBI taxonomy): Bacteria > Bacillati > Actinomycetota > Actinomycetes > Kitasatosporales > Streptomycetaceae > Streptomyces > Streptomyces sp. NPDC058525. The sequence goes on along the minus strand of NZ_JBHXNP010000097.1, from coordinate 35,362 downwards.
GGCTCACATCGAGCGAAACGGCCCATCTTCCCTGGCGACACGGTTCCGTCCGCGATCAGACCTGTTCAGCTCAATAGTCGTAACCGCGAACGGCCGCGGACGTTACGGAAGGTCCGGGATCTCGATCTCCGGCAGCTCGATGTCCGGGATCTCCGGCACGATCTCCACCGGAACTGCCGGGTCCGGCAGTGTCGGCGGAGTGAGCGGCGGCAGCGCCGGGAGCTCCACGCCCGGGATCTGCGGGAGTTGGACCCCCGGGATCTCCGGCAGCTTGATCTCGGGGAGCTTGATCTCCGGGATCTTGATGTCCGGCAGGGTGACCCCCGGCGGCAGGAGCGCCTTGATGGATTCGAGGAGGCCGTTGATGAGGTCGTCGATGGGACCGGCCGCCGCGCGCCCCTGGGTCTCGAGCTGTCGGCCGACCGCCGCGCGGTCACCTTCCACGGCGCCCGCGGGGGCCGCCGCGCCGGACAGTATGACGACGGCGAGGGCCGACGGGACAAGGAGGCGGGCGCGGCGGACGCGGGACGGCTTCGTGGGGTGCATGGGTGTTCCTTCTCGTGGTCGCGCGGATACGGACCGATGCGATCCGCTTCCTCACCCACCGTGCGAACACCTCTCACGGAGCGCAACCGGAGGCGGTCCGACTGCGCGCTTCGTACGGGCTTCGCGCAGGCGTCCGGAGGCCTCTCACCCGGGCCGGGGAAAACCCTCCCCCACACGGGCCGTTTGAGTGAAGCAGCGGAACCAACCCCCTGGTGGGGCAGTTGACCAGGGCGCTCCATTAGCGGGCACTCGTGCGACAGAAGGATCAAGATGTTCAAGAAGATCATGACCGCCGCCGCTGTCTCCGCCGTTGCCGTCGGCGCGGGCGCTGCCGCCGCGGCCCCGGCCATGGCCATCGGCAACGACAACGGCATCAACACCGTGAACGGCAACGGCGCTTCGCAGATCTACGGCAACCAGAAGACCCACGGCGACCAGAGCCCGCAGCTCGGCCTGGTCCAGGGCACCCTGAACAAGCCCTGTGTCGGCCTGCCGGTCAAGGTCAACGCCCAGTCGCTGGTGGCGCTGCTCAACATCGGTGTCCAGGACATCAACGTCCTGTCCAACCCGATGAACCAGCAGTGCACCGAGAACTCCACCCAGGCCAAGGGTGACGAGCCGCTCTCGCACATCCTCAGCAACATCCCGGTCCTCTCGGGCAACGCCTCCGCCGGCAGCTGATCTCCGGGCCCCGTGCCCGTGGAGCGAAGCGTCGGGGGCCCCGGCAGCGTCCAGCTGCCGGGGCCCTTTCGCGCGGGCCGTGCCCTCAGCCGGTCCAGAAGTCCCACCACCGGGTGAGGACGAGCATGGCGATCACCCCGATGTGCAGGACGGGCGGGGCCCAGCCGAACTCGGCGAAGAAGCCCCGGACCGGTCCGGGCGAAGGCAGGATCCCCGTACGGGAGTTGTGCGCGGTGACCGCCCAGAACATCAGCAGCGTGGCCACCCAGGCCAGACAGCACCACAGGCACAGCGCGTTGATCTCGTACAGCGACTGGAGCATCAGCCAGGAGCAGAAGCCGACGCCGAAGAGGGTTCCGGCGTTCAGACCCAGCCAGAACCAGCCCCGGTAGCGCGCGCCCGCCAGCAGGCCCGCGCCGACGCAGACCACGACGGCGTAGGCGGCCAGCCCCAGCATGGGGTTGGGGAATCCGAAGACCGCCGCCTGCTCGCTCTTCATCACGCTGCCGCAGGAGACCACGGGGTTGAGGCTGCAGGCGGGCTTGAAGTCCGGGTCCTCCAGCAGGAGGAACTTGTCCAGGGTGATGACCCAGGAGGCCAGCAGGCCGGCCGCGCCGGTGATGACCAGCAGCCAGGCCAACCCTCGCGGCGCGGCTTCCTGTTCGCTCTCGGGCCGGGTGCGGGGCTGCCCCTGCTGGCGGGGGACGCCCACTGTATTCGTTGCCATGCGGCCCATAGTCCCGCGCTTCACCACAGAGCGGGCCTAACCGTGCCCATCCGTACGCAAGTTGACCTGAAGGTGTGGCGGGAACCCCCGTTGCTTCCCGGACGTTTTACCGAACCCCGGACGTGATGTCAGAGCCAGGGGTTACGTTGAGCTTCCGCGAAGTGACAAGCTGCGACGGCCTGGAGACCCACCGTGAGCGATCCGTACGAGACAACCGAGGCACACCTCGGCCGGCTCCTCGGCCGCGCCCTGAACTCCTTCGACCTGCCCGACAGGCTCGTCGAGCGCCTCGGCACGGCGCTCGCCCACAGCTCTTCGCTCTACACCACCCACCACAGTCCCGCGACCGGAGTCTGGCGGGAGACCCACCAGCACACCTACCTGCTGGCCGACGGCGGTTCGGTCGCGGTGTGGGAGCTGGTGTACCGGCAGGAGGGTGACCGCACGGTCCGCCGCGAGCTCTTCGCGAGCAAGGCGGAGACCTGCCTGGCCGTGGCCCGGCTGTTCGGGGAGCCCCCCTCCGAGGCGGCCCTGGACCCGGTGCTCCTGCCGGGTGACGAGGAGCCCGATGACGACGTGGCGGCGCTGAGCGCGCTGTTCGCGGCCTCCGCCGGGGCCCGGCCGCACCGGGAGTACGCGGTGGAGGAGTCCGCCGACCACGCCCGGCGGGTGCTGCGCCGCGCGGAGAACGCGGACCGGCCCGGCGAGGAGGTGGCGGCCCGGCTGCGGTCGGCGTACGCGCACCAGATCACGCAGTCCTTCGGCGGGCGGCCCTGCCCGTCGGGCGGGCGGGAGGCCGGCTTCAGCCTGTACGAGCACGCCTTCGTGCTGCTGGACGGCGAGGAGGTCAGCCTGTGGGAGGTCGAGCACACGGCGACGCCGGACGGGCGGCACATGTGCGAGGTGTACGAGAGCGAGGCGGCCGCGCGGGAGGCGATGGAACTGCGGGGCCGCGTGCGGTGACGCCGCGCCGGGCCCGACCCGGGGCTGCGGAGTCCAGGGTCGGGGCCGGGGCCGGGTCCGGGGTCGGGGCCGGGGTCGGGGCCGGGGTCGGGTCCGGGGTCGGTGCCGGGGTCGGTGCCGGGGCTGGGGCCGGGGGCGGTGCCGGGGAGTGAGGCGGAGCGGGGGGCGGGCGGGAGCGGGGCCTTCGCCGCCCCCGCCCGCGGGTGTCTCGTCGGTCAGGCCGCGGCCGTGACCTTGGTGCGGTCCGAGGGCTCGGTGCCGGCCGGGGCCGCGGGTTCGGCCTGCTTGCGCAGGCCCTTGAGGAGGACGACCAGGCCGGCGGTGGTCGCCGTACCGGCGGCGATGGCGATCAGGTAGAGCAGCGGGTTGCCGATCAGCGGGATCACGAAGATGCCGCCGTGCGGGGCCCGCAGGGTGCACTCGAAGGCCATCGACAGGGCGCCGGTGACCGCGCCGCCGGCCATCGAGGCGGGGATGACGCGCAGCGGGTCGGCCGCGGCGAAGGGGATCGCGCCCTCGCTGATGAAGGAGGCGCCGAGGAACCAGGCGGCCTTGCCGTTCTCCCGTTCGGTCTTGGAGAAGAGCCGGCCCCGCAGCGTGGTGGCCAGCGCCATCGCGAGCGGCGGGACCATTCCGGCGGCCATCACGGCGGCCATGACCTTCAGGCTGCCCTCGTTGGGGGTGGCGAGGCCGCCGATGGCGAAGGCGTACGCGACCTTGTTGAGCGGGCCGCCGAGGTCGAAGCACATCATCAGGCCGAGGATGACGCCGAGGATGACCGCGTTGGCCCCGGACAGGCCGGACAGCCAGTCGGTGAGGGCCTGCTGGAGCGAGGCGACGGGCTTGCCGACGACCAGGAACATCAGGAACGCGGTGACGGCCGAGCCGATCAGCGGCAGGACGACCACGGGCATGATCCCGCGCAGCGCCGTCGGTATCCTCAGCCGCTGCACGGCGAGGACGGTGCCGCCGGCGAGGAGGCCGGCGATCAGGCCGCCGAGGAAACCGGCGTTGATGGTGAGGGCGACCGCGCCGCCGACGAAGCCGGGTACGAGGCCGGGGCGGTCGGCCATGCCGTAGGCGATGTATCCGGCGAGGACCGGGACGAGGAAGCCGAAGGCGAGGCCGCCGGTCTGGAAGAGGAGCGCGGCCCAGCTGGCGGACTCGGTCCAGACGAAGTGCTCGGCGACGGAGGGGGCGGTGTTGATCTCGTACCCGCCGATGGCGAAGGCGAGCGCGATGAGCAGGCCGCCGGCGGCGACGAACGGGACCATGTAGCTGACGCCGGACATGAGCCAGGTGCGGAGCTTGGCGCCATAGCCGTCGGCCTCCTCCCCGGCCCGTTCGACCGGGGTCGGGGTGTGGTCGGCGACCTCGCCTCGGGCGGCCTTGTCGCGGGCCTCGGCGAGGAGTTCGGCGGGGCGGTTGATGCCGGCCTTCACGCCGGTGTCGACGGTGGGCTTCCCCGCGAAGCGGGCGCGGTCCCGCACCGGGACGTCGTGGGCGAAGACGACGGCGTCGGCCGATGCGATGTCCTCCGGGGCCAGGCGGGTGAAGCCGGCCGAGCCCTGGGTTTCGACGCGGAGGTCGATTCCGGCCTCGGTGGCGGCCTGTTGGAGGGCCTCGGCGGCCATGTAGGTGTGGGCGATGCCGGTGGGGCAGGAGGTGACGGCCACGACACGGAACGGCTGCCCTGCGGGGCTCTCCCCCACCCCGCCCCTTCCCGAAACCGTGGGCTCCGCCCCCGGACCCCCAACTCGGGGCTCCGCCCCGGACCCCAGCGCCTCAAACGCCGGCGAGGCTGTCTTTTCAGCTCCTCCGGCGTTTGAGGAGCGGGGGCTGGGGCGGTGCCCCAGTTCGGGAAGGGGCGGGGTGGGGGAAAGGCCCCGCGCAGCGGCCTGGGAACCGGCCCCGGCCTCGGCACCCGCGCCGGCGGTGGCGGTCGCCATGGGCTCGCCCGCTATCAGGGCGGCGGCTTCCGACGGGGTCGCGGCGGCTCGGAGGGCGGCCGTGAAGGCCGGTTGCATCAGGCGGCGGGCCAGGGTGGAGAGGATCGAGAGGTGGGCGTCGTCCGCGCCGGCCGGGGCCGCTATCAGGAAGATCAGGTCCGCCGGGCCGTCGGGGGCGCCGAAGTCGATGCCGGACGGGGAGCGGCCGAAGGCGAGGGTGGGGGTCGTGACGTGGGGGCTGCGGCAGTGCGGGATGCCTATGCCGCCCTCCAGGCCGGTCGGCATCTGGGCCTCGCGCGCCGCGACGTCCGCCAGGAAGCCGTCCAGGTCCGTGACCCGGCCGCGCTCCACCATGCGTTCCGCCAGCGCCCGCGCCGCCGATTCCTTCGAGTCGGCGGACAGGTCGAGGTCGACCAGTTCGGGGGTGATCATCTCGCTCATCGCGGGCTCCTTTGCTCGCGTCAGGCCGTGGCGGGGTCGGACAGGGGAAGGTCCAGGGGAAGGTCCTGGGTGATCCGGACCGCGTCGGGGCGCAGGTCCGAGGGGGTCGGCATGGCGCTGCCGGGGAGCTGGACCGCGGCGGCGCCGTGGGCCAGGGCCGAGGCGAGGGCCTCGGGGCCGGCGCCTCCCGCGATCAGGAAGCCGGCCAGCGAGGCGTCGCCCGCGCCGACGTTGCTGCGGACCGCCGGGGCCGGCGCGGTGCCGTAGTGGGTGCCCTCCGCGGAGACGAGCAGCTGGCCGTCGGCGCCGAGGGAGGCCAGGACCGTGCCAGCGCCCAGCGAGCGCAGCTCCTCGGCCGCCTTGACCACGTCGCCGAGGGTGGCCAGCGGGCGGCCGACGGCTTCGGCGAGCTCCTCCGCGTTGGGCTTGATCACGTCGGGGCGGGCGGGCAGCGCCGCCAGCAGGGCCGGGCCCGAGGTGTCCAGGGCGATGCGGGCCCCCGCCTCGTGGGCGCGGGTCACGAGGTCGGCGTACCACTCGGGGCGCAGGCCCCTCGGGAGGCTGCCGCAGCAGGCGATCCAGGCGGCGGCGCCGGAGCAGGTGCGGACCGTGTCCAGGAGGAGGACGGACTCCGCGGGCGTGAGCTCGGGACCGGCCGCGTTGATCTTGGTGAGGGTGCCGTCCGGTTCGGCGAGCGAGATGTTCGCCCGGGTCTCGCCGGCGACCGATACGACGGTCACGTCCACGCCCTGCGCCACGAGGAGTTCGGCGAGCAGGGTGCCCGGGGCTCCGCCCAGCGGGAGGACCGCCGTCGTACGGACGCCGGCGGCGGCCACCGCCCGGGAGACGTTGACGCCCTTGCCCCCGGGGTCGACGCGGTCGCCGGTGGCGCGCAGCACCTCGCCGCGCTCCAGCGAGGGGACCTCGTACGTCCGGTCGAGGGAGGGGTTGGGGGTGACGGTGAGGATCATACGAGCACAACTTCCGTACCGGCGGCCTCGATCGCCGCCTTGTGGGCGGGGTCGAGCCCCGTGTCCGTGATGAGCAGGTCGACGTCGGCGAAGGAGCCGAAGCACGCGAAGTGCTCCTGTCCGGCCTTCGCCGAGTCGGCGAGCAGGACGACCCGGCGGGCGGCGGCCATCGCGGCGCGCTTGACGGCGGCCTCGGCGAGGTCGGGGGTGGTCAGGCCGCCCTGGGCGGTGAAGCCGTTGGTGGCGAGGAAGAGCACGTCGGCGCGGATCTCGGCGTAGGCGCGCAGGGCCCAGGCGTCGACGGCGGCGCGGGTGCGGTGGCGGACGCGGCCGCCGACGAGGTGGAGGTCGATGCCGGTGTGGTCGGCGAGCCGGGCGGCGACGGGCAGCGCGTGGGTGACCACGGTGAGCGCGGTGTCGACGGGGATCGCGGCCGCGAGGCGGGCGACCGTACTGCCCGCGTCGAGGACGACGCTGCCGCCGTCGGGGAGTTCGGCGAGGGCGGCGGCCGCGATGCGGTCCTTCTCGTCGGCGGCGGTGGCCTCGCGCTCGGTGAGGTCCGGTTCGAAGTCGAGGCGGCCGGCCGGTATGGCCCCGCCGTGCACGCGGCGGACCAGGCCGGCCCGGTCGAGGGCCTTCAGGTCGCGGCGCACGGTCTCGGCGGTGACCTGGAACCGGTCGGCGAGGGAGAGCACGTCGACCCGGCCGGCCTCGCGGGCGAGGCGGAGGATCTCCTGCTGGCGCTCCGGTGCGTACATGTGGGTTTACATCCGTTCGATGCCCGACTGTGTGGGTCGACCCCTACAGTACGCCCGAAGCGGAGGCAAAACAAAGAGAAACGGACATGCCCGCCAACAAAAGCGGGCATGTCCGTGAACTGGGGCCGAAGGGCCTCAGCCGGCCGGGACCTTCTCCGGGGCGCTGCCCGGGGAGTTCTCCGCGAGCGTGGCCGGGTGCTCGGACCCGCCCTCGCGCTGCTCCATCGGGACCGGCTTGCGCGGCATCATGAACATCACCGCGAAGATCAGCAGCAGCACGCCCGTGACCCACCACAGCGCGCCGCGGAAGGCCTCGACGTACGGTGCGCCGAAGACCATGTCGTCGTCGATCAGCCCGAAGAAGACGACGGAGGTCAGGGCGAGGCCCAGCGCGTTGCCCATCTGGCCGGTGGTGTTGATCAGGCCGGAGGCGGAGCCCGCGTGCTCGCGCGGCACCTCGGACAGCGTCGTGTCGTTGAGCGGGGCCACGATCAGGCCCATGCCGATGCCCATGAGGACCAGCGGGGCGGCCATCTGCCAGGAGGTGATGCCCATGCCGTAGTGCTCGGACTCCCAGATGTAGAGGAGCAGGCCCGAGGCCATGATCAGCGCACCGGCCTGGAGCACCTTGCGGCCGAAGCGCGGCACGAGCTTCTGGACCGAGATGCCCGCGGCGCCCGAGACGGCGAGGGAGAAGGGGATGCCGGTGCAGCCGGCGCGCAGGGCGCTCCAGCCCAGGCCCATCTGCATGTACAGCGTCCAGACCAGGAAGAAGATGCCGGTCGCGATGCCGAAGGTGAGCTGGACGGCGATGCCGCCGGAGAAGCTCTTGACCTTGAAGAGGGAGAGCTCCACGAGCGGGGAGCCGTCCTTCTTGATCTTGTACTTCTCGTAGGCGATGAACGCGGCGAAGACGAACGGCGACGCGATCATGCAGAGGAAGCCCCACAGCGGCCAGCCGTGCTCGCGGCCCTGGGTGAGCGGGAAGATCAGCATCACCAGGGCGAGGGTCGCGAGGACGACGCCCACGAGGTCGAGGCGCAGGGCCTTGGGGGCCTTGGACTCGCTGATGTACATGCGGCCGAGGATCACGGCGGCGATGCCGACCGGGAGGTTGATCAGGAAGATCGGGCGCCATTCGAGGCCGAACAGGTTCCACTCGGTGAGCAGGGCGCCGAGCATCGGGCCCGAGACGGCGCCGAGGCCCACGACCGCGCCGAACATGCCGAAGACCTTGCCGCGCTCGTGCGGCGGGAAGCTCACGTGGATGATCGCCAGCACCTGCGGCACCATCATGGCGGCCATGCCGCCCTGGAGGAGGCGGGAGGCGACGAGCATCGAGGGGTTCTCGGCGATGCCGCAGAGCAGCGAGGCGACCGTGAAGCCGCTGATGCCGATGAGGAAGACGCGCTTGCGGCCGTAGATGTCACCGAGACGGCCGCCGGTGATCAGGCCGGCGGCGAAGGCGAGGGCGTAGCCGGCGGTGATCCACTGGATCGCGCTGGTGGAGGCGCCGAGGTTCTGGCGCATGCTGGGTATCGCGATGTTGACGATCGTGACGTCGACCAGGTCCATGAAGGTCGCGGTCATCACGATGGCGAGCGCCAGCCAGCGGCGGCGGTCGGCGGGCCCGTTCTCTCTTTGGGGCGATGTCTTGGACGTCTCGGTGCTCATGAAGAGAAACTTAGACAAGATCTAGGTCAGTTGGTGTCCTATTTGGCTGGCAACCTGGAATACATGACCGACACCCCGGCACGGCTGCTCTCCCTGCTGTCCCTCCTCCAGACCCCGCGCGAATGGCCCGGGAGCGAGCTCGCGGACCGGCTGCGGGTGAGCCCCCGTACGATCCGGCGCGACATCGAGCGGCTGCGGGAGCTCGGCTACCCGGTCGAGGCCACGCTGGGGGCGGAGGGCGGCTACCGGCTGGTGGCAGGGGCGGCGATGCCGCCGCTGCTCCTCGACGACGAGGAGGCGGTGGCGATCGCGGTCGGGCTGCGGGCGGGCGCCGGGCATGCGATCGAGGGGGTCGAGGAGGCCTCCGTACGGGCCCTGGCCAAGCTGGAGCAGGTGCTTCCGTCCCGGCTGCGGCACCGGGTCGGGGTGTTGCAGTCGGCCACGGTCGCGCTGACCCGGGGCGACGGGCCGAGCGTGGCCCCGGGGACGCTGACGACGATCGCCTCGGCGGTGGCGGGGCCGGAGCGGCTGCGGTTCGCGTACGAGGCGGGGGACGGGGCCCGGTCTCGGCGGCTGGTGGAGCCGTACCGGCTGGTGAGCGCGTGGAGCCGGTGGTACCTGGTCGCCTACGACCTGGAGCGGGAGGACTGGCGGACCTTCCGGGTGGACCGGGTGGGCGAGGCCTTCGCCACCGGGGCCCGGTTCACGCCGCGGGAACTGCCGATGGACCCGCAGGAGTTCGTGCGCACCGGGCTGCGGGGGCGGCAGACGTACGCCGTGGAGGTCACCTTCGCGGTGGGGGCGGCGGAGCTGCCGCAGTGGCTGCGGGAGGGGGCGGTGGCCGACGCGGGGTCGGGCACGGGCACGGGCACGGGCACGCGGGTGCGGTTCGAGAGTGGGGACACTCCGGAGTGGCTGGTGGCGCGGCTGGCCCTGACGGGGCTGCCGTTCACCGTGGCCGGGCCTGAGGTGTTGCGGGACGCGGCCGGGGCGTTGGCCGCGCGGCTCACGTCGGCGGCGACCCCGTAGCCGGGGCTCCGCCCCGGACCCCTTTCGGGGCTCCGCCCCGGTCCCCGTGGGTGGGTGCGGCGCCGTTGCGGGGGCGCTGCCCCCGAGCCCCCGCGCCTCAAACGCCGGCGGGGCTGGATATGGCCCGGTGGGCAAGGGAGCCCCGGCACCTGGGGGGGTAGGTGCCGGGGCTCGTTTGGGGGGCGGGTTAGGCCACGGCGTCGAAGCCGGTGTCGCGGGCCATGCGCTTCAGTTCGAGCAGGGCGTGCTTCTCGATCTGGCGGATCCGCTCGCGGGTCAGGCCGTGCTGCTTGCCGACCTCGGTCAGGGTGCGCTCGCGGCCGTCGTCGATTCCGTACCGCATCTTGATGATCGACGCGGTGCGCTGGTCCAGCTTGCCGAGCAGGTCCTCCAGCTCCTCGCTGCGCAGGAGGGACAGGACGGACTGCTCCGGGGAGATCGCGGAGGTGTCTTCCAGGAGGTCGCCGAACTGCGTGTCGCCGTCGTCGTCCACCGACATGTTCAGGCTGACCGGGTCGCGCGCCCAGTCCAGTACGTCGCCCACGCGCTTCTCCGTCGAGTCCAGCTCGGCGGCGATCTCGGCGTGCTCCGGGTCCCGGCCGTTCTCGCGGTTGAACTCGCGCTGGACCCGGCGGATCCGGCCGAGCTCCTCGACCAGGTGGACGGGGAGGCGGATGGTGCGGGACTGGTCGGCGATGGAGCGGGTGATGGCCTGGCGGATCCACCACGTGGCGTACGTGGAGAACTTGAAGCCCTTGGCGTAGTCGAACTTCTCGACCGCGCGGACCAGGCCGGCGTTGCCCTCCTGGATGAGGTCGAGGCGCGGCAGGCCGCTGCGCGGATAGCGCCGGGCCACGGCCACGACGAGGCGCAGGTTGGAGCGGATGAAGACTTCCTTGGCGCGCTCGCCCTCGGCGGCCAGCGCCTCGAGCTCCTCGCGGGAGGGCGTCGTGCCCTCGCGCTCTATGACGCCGTCGAGGATCTGCTGGGCGTAGACGCCCGCCTCGATGATCTGGGAGAGCTCCACTTCCTTGGCCGCGTCGAGCAGCGGGGTGCGCGCGATCTCGTCCAGGTACATGCCGACCAGGTCGCGGTCTGCGATCTCCCCGCCCACAGCGCGTGCGCTGCTCGTGGACTGACGACGGGCGACGGCGCGGGTTGCCATGCGTGCTCCCTTGCGATGAGTTCGGTCGCGGTGCGGCTGCCGGACGGCCACCCTGGCGGGGTGGTACGTCCCCGGACACTCTCCCGAGTGCCCGCTTCCGAAGGAAACAACGACTGGAATCGAGACAGAATTCCCACGTTGCTCCCTCTTTTTCGAGATCTTGCAGTATCCTGCCCCGCCACGAGACGGGGCAGGGCGTCGCAAGGACCCGAAGAGGTGCAGGTCAGACCCGGAACGGAGGCCGGCCCGACCGGCCCCGCGGAGTCGTGCGGCCACGACGCCGGCGAGACCGCCGTCACATTCGGCACGGCCGTCTTCACTCCGGGACAGCGCCGCCCAAGGCTGCACTCCCACCGTGAAGACGGCCCGCAGCGCCTTCTGGTTGCCTGCACGGGCGATCGAATCGCTGGATACACGACAACCAGCCCATTTCGGACCTATACCGGCTCACGTGACGCGGGCCGGGCGCCACTCTTCCGGGTGAGGTAGGGGCATATGCCTACGGCATGGGACATCACCTCCCTAGCGTCAGAGGATCGTCGAGGGGTTCATCGAGGTGTCACCCACGGGTCGCTACTCACACGGTCGGATCGCCAATCGCCTACGGGACGAGCTGGTCGTCTTTCTCGCCCAGGGCGACTGCCGCGCCCGCCAGGACATGATCGTGGTTCACAAGCGCAAGGTCTGGATCCCGGACCTGTTCATCGCCCTGGAGGACGCCGAGCAGCACGTCACCGAGGACGGCCTCGGGATCGACGCCTCCGCGGTCGAGTTGATCGCGGAAGTGGTGTCGCCCGGCAAGGAGTTCCTCGAGCGCGACCGCGAACGCAAGCGGCGGGCGTACGCACGGGCGGGGATCCCCGTGTACGTGATCATCGACGACTACGACGGCCACGGCACGGTCAGCGTGCTGGCGGGTCCCGTGCCGAGTGAGGCCCGGTACGCCTCCGAGGTGCGGATGCCCTACGGGACCGAGGTGATCATCCCCGAGGGGCCCGGCAAGGGGTTCGTGATCGGACAGGCAATCACCGGGGCGCTGCGGGGCGGGGACTAGCCGAACTGGACCGAGCGCTTCGACAGGCCCATCCAGAAGCCGTCCACCGTGTCGCGGCGGGTGGTGAGGTCGCCGGAGGCCTCCGCCGCGCCGAGGGTGACGAAGAGCGGGGCGAAGTGTTCCGTGCGGGGGTGAGCCAGGCGGCCCGAGGGGGACTTGGCCTCGAAGTCGAGCAGGGAGTCCAGGTCGCCGGCGGCGAGGGCCTCGTGGCCCCACGCGTCGAACTCGGCCGACCAGGCCGGCACGCCGGGGCCGGTGTGGCGCAGGGCGGCGAGGTTGTGGGTGAAGAAGCCGCTGCCGACGATCAGGACCCCCTCGTCGCGCAGGGGCGCCAGCTTGCGGCCGATGTCCATCAGGCGGCGCGGGTCGAGCGTCGGCAGGGAGATCTGTAGGACCGGTATGTCGGCCTCCGGGAACATCTCCACCAGCGGGACGTACGCGCCGTGGTCCAGCCCGCGCTCCGGTATGTCCTGGACCGGGGTGCCGGCGGCCCGGAGCAGCTTGCGGACGGATTCGGCGAGCCCGGGAGCGCCCGGGGCCTCGTAGCGGACCTGGTAGTAGTGCTCGGGGAAGCCCCAGAAGTCGTAGACGAGCGGGACGGTGCGGGTGGCGCCGAGGGCGAGCGGGGCCTCCTCCCAGTGGGCCGAGACCATCAGGACCGCGGTGGGGCGGGGCAGGGCCGCGGACCAGGCGGCGAGCTCGCCCGGCCAGACCGGGTCGTCCGCGAGCGGCGGTGCCCCGTGGCTGAGGTAGAGAGCCGGCATGCGGGTCCCGTGCGGGGTCGCGCCCGCGGGGGCCGGGGATGCGGGGGCCGGGGTCATGGGGGCGCTCCTCCGTCGTCGGTGCAGGGCTGCCCGAAAAGACTAACCCCGCTTGGTTCAAATTTGAACCAAGCGGGGTGTTCAGTCATTCCCTGACGGGCGCTCCCGTCGCCGCCCCCGTCAGTGGGCGATCACCGGGACCTTGAACTCGCTGTCCTCGGCGGATCCGGAGCCGGAGGCCACCGGGCCGCCCGCGCCGGGACGGCCGGTCGTGATGAAGGTCAGCGCGATGGCCGCGCTGGCGACCAGGATGCCGACCGCCCACCAGATCGCGGAGGAGTACCCCTCGACCATGGCCTGGGCCTGGACCAGCTTGGCCGCCGCACCGCCCGCCGCGGCCTCGGCCGCGTGGTCGGTCAGGTACGCGGTGGTCGCCGAGGCGGCGATGGTGTTCAGCAGCGCGGTGCCGATGGCGCCGCCGACCTGCTGCGAGGTGTTGACCATGGCCGAGGCGACACCGGCGTCGGCCGGGTTCACCCCGTGCGTGGCCAGGGACATGGCCGGCATGAACGCCGTGCCCATGCCGAGGCCCAGCAGCAGCTGCGCCGGCAGGATCAGCGCCGGGTACGAGGACCCGACCTCGAGCTGGGTCAGCAGCAGCATGCCGGTGGCGGCGAGCAGGAAGCCCGGGCCCATCAGCAGGCGCGGCGCGACCCGGGTCATCAGCCGGGCGCCGATCTGCGTGGAGCCCGTGATCATGCCCGCGATCATCGGCAGGAAGGCGAAGCCGGTCATGACGGGCGAGTAGCCCTTCACGACCTGGAGGTAGTAGGTGAGGAAGAGGAACAGGCCGAACATGGAGATGACGGCCAGACCGAGCGAGAGGTAGACACCGCCGCGGTTGCGCTCCAGCAGGACGCGCAGCGGCAGCAGCGGGGACTTCACCTTGGACTCGACGAAGACGAACGCCGCCAGCAGCACCGCCGAGGCGATGAACATGCCCACGGTCACGGCGTCCGACCAGCCGGCCGACTCGGCGCGGGTGAAGCCGTACACCAGGGAGACGAGACCGAGGGTGGACAGCACCACGCCGGGGATGTCGAGCGGGGCGCGGTTGCGGGAACCGGCGGCCTCGCGGATGACCATCCAGGCACCCACGGCCGCGATGATCGCGAAGGGGATGTTGACGAAGAAGGTCCAGCGCCAGTTGAGGTACTCGGTGAGGACGCCGCCGAGGATCAGGCCGACGGCGCCGCCGCCGCCCGCGATGGCACCGTAGATGCCGAAGGCCTTGGCGCGCTCCTTGGCGTCGGTGAACATCACCGCGAGCAGGGAGAGGGCCGCCGGGGCGAGGAGCGCGCCGAAGGCACCCTGGAGGGCGCGGGCGCCCAGCATCATGGCCTCGCCGTTCGCGGCGCCGCCCAGCGCGGAGGCCAGGGCGAAGCCGATGAGGCCGACGACGAAGGCGTTCTTGCGGCCCCACTTGTCGGCGATGCGGCCGCCGAAGAGGAGCAGTCCGCCGAAGGCCAGCGCGTACGCGGTGATGACCCACTGGCGGTTGCCGTCGGAGATGCCGAGGTCGGTCTGGGCGGAGGGGAGGGCGATGTTCACGATCGTCGCGTCGAGGACGACCATCAGCTGCGCCAGGGCTATGAAGACGAGCGCCTTCCAGCGGCTGGGATCGGCGGCCGCCAGCGGCGGTGTCGCGGCTGTTTTTGGCATGGGAGTACCCAATTTCACTGTGCTGTGCGGAATGACTGAATAGACCGGAAAAGGCTAATGAGGACGCTCTGGGTCTGTCACATGGTTTTCTGCCTCAGGTCTTCGAAGGTGGCGGCCGAACCGGGCAGCTCGGAGCGGGCCGGAGACCGCAACCCGTCGAGGAAGAGCTGGAGATGACGGTGGACGAACTGGTCCGCGTCGAGGCAGGCGATGCCGGGGAGGGGGCGGCTGAGCTGGGAGAGGGCGACCATCAGGTCGCCGACGCCGATGTCCGTGCGGACCAGTCCGGCCTCCTGGCCGGTGGTCAGCAGGGTCTCGACGCAGACCTCCAAGGAGCTGCGGGCCGCGAGGAGTTCGGGGTGCTCACGGTCGAAGTCGCCGCCGAGCATGGTGCACAGGGCGCCGATCCGCTCGTCGGCGGCGGCGTGCGTGAACCGGCACAGCGCGGCGAAGGCGTCGGACTCTTCGGCGAGCGCGGCCTCGGCCTGCGCGCCGACCCGGCCCATCACGTAGAGCACGACGTGGTGGACGAGGGTGGGGCGGTCGGGGAAGTGCCGGTACAGGGTGGCGTTGCCGATGCCGGCCCGGCGGGCGACCTCGTCGAAGGCGGCCGTGGAGCCGAACTCGACGAAGGCCTCGCGGGCGGCCGCGAGGATCCGCTCACGGTTGCGGACGGCGTCGGCGCGCGGACGCGGGACGGGGCCGGAGCCCTTGGACCCGTGGGCCGGGGCTTCGGCGCAGGCCCCCGCGCCGGTGCCGGCGCACATGCTCGCGCCGATGCCGATGCCGATGCCGATGCCGATCCCGGCGCCGGCATCGGCCTTGGGCGCCGCCAGGTCCACGGTCACTCCCCGGGCGGGCGGGGCCGCCGGGGCGGTGGTGCTGGGGCGCTTCATTCCGGGCCTCCCTGGCGCGGTAAGACGTACGGCACACCCTCCAAACGGGGAGCCGGTCCCCACTTCGAGGGACTCACGTACAAACGGGGATCCGATCCCCGGTTATTTCATTCCTCCGTGTGACCTGAGTCACATGTCGATTCACGTTCGGCCTCCTTCGGCGCGCGGGCGCGGCGCAGGCGTCGGAGGGTGACGAACAGAGCGCAGTCCGGACAGGGCCGGCTGCCGCGGACCCGAAGGCGATCTCCATGCCGCAGACCCGCCAGCGGATACGCAGATCCCACCGCACCAGCGCGTTCATCGGCCTGACCGCGCTGGCCCTCGGCGTCACCGCGACGGCGAGCACGGGGATATCCGGCGGCGGCCAGTCGGCGGCCGGGCCCGTGGCCACGACGGTCGAATCGGCGCTCGCGCCCTGCCGGATCGCCGGCACGATGGGCGTGCAGATGTCCGAGGGCCTGCCGACGCCGCCCGGGTACGCGCGCTCGACCGGCGAGGTCAAGGCGCTCAACCTGATGATCGACTTCCCCGACGCCAAGGGCGAGGGCACGGCCCTGGACCGGATGGCGGAGTTCTTCCCCCAGACCTCCAACTGGTTCCGGACCAGCTCCTACGGCCGGCTCAGCTACCGGGCCGAGGCTCCGATAAGGACGTGGCTGCGGATGCCGATGCCCTTCGCGGCGTACGGGATCGAGCGCGGGTCCGCCTACGAACCGGGCTACCGGCAGCTCGTCGAGCACATCGCGAAGGCCGCCGACTCCGAGGTGGACTTCGCCAAGTACGACCTGGTCAACATCCTGGTCACCCCGAACGCCGGGCCGTCCGCCCTGGACACCGTCCTGTCGGTGACCTTCTCGGGCAACGGCGAGGCGCCGGTCGCCGACGGGGTGCCGCTCGCCAACACGTCCTTCGTCTACAGCCGGCAGGACGACGGCTCCGGGACCTACCGGGAGACCGGCTACCGGGTCCTGCCGCACGAGAACGGGCACGTCTTCGGGCTGCCCGACCTGTACACCTCCGACGGCGGGGGCACCGTCGGGCACTGGGACATCATGAGCGAGGACTGGGGCTCCAACAACGACCTGCTGGGCTGGCACAAGTGGAAGCTGGGCTGGCTGGACAGCACGCAGATCAGCTGCGCGTCGAAGTCCGGCGCCAGCGACCACGTCCTGTCGCCGCTGGCGGTCGCGGGCGGGACGAAGCTGGCCTTCGTGCCGCTGTCGGAGAGCGCCGGGTACGCGGTGGAGGTCCGCACACAGGCTGGGAACGACGAGGCCGTCTGCAAGCCCGGCGTCCTCATCTACAAGGTGGACTCCGACGTGGACACCGGGCAGGGTCCGGTGACGGTGTCGGACAGCGCGGGCCAGAGCGGCGGCTGCACCCGGCGGCCCAATGTGCACGCGGAGCTGTCGGACGCGCCGTTCCGGCCGGGCGAGACCTTCACCGACGAGAAGGCGGGCATCAGCGTCTCGGTGGTGGGCGAACTGCGCAACGGCAGCTACCAGGTGCGGATCATCCGGCCCTGACGCTCGCGGGAGACGTGCGCGGGAGAGGCGCGCGGGAGACGTTCGCGGGGAGAACTGCGGACCCTCGGCCCGGCAGGTACCGACCTCCGGCCCCCTCGCCCCGGCGTCCGGGAAGGGAGGGTGGAGGGCGGAAGGCGTAGGCGTGAGGTGAGGGAACGCGAGGGAGGGAGCCGCGGTGAAGGCCTTCGTGCTGCCCCCGGCCGGCGAGCCCGCCGTGGCCGACCGTCCGGTGCCGCGGCCGCGGCCCGGGGAGGTCCTCGTACGGTCCACGGCGGCGCTGCTGTGCGCCTGGGACGGACACACCGCGGCCGGTGCGGCCGGTGGTGCGGGTGGTGCCGGTGCTTCCAGGGCTTCCGGTGCTTCCGGTGGTGCCGGTGCTTCCCGCCTGCTCGGACACGAGGCGGTCGGCGTGGTGGCCGCCGTCGGGAACGGCGTCGCGGACGGGCTCGTGGGCCGGCGGGTCGCCGCCGAGGGGCACGGGCCGCTCGCCGAGTACTTCCGCGTACCAGCCGTCGGCGCCGGGCTGACCGCCCTGCCGGACACGATCACCGACCACCAGGCCCTCTACGCGGCCGGGGCGCTGGCCACCGGCTTCGCCACCGCCGAGGGCGCGGCGCTGCCGGCCGGCGGCACGGTCGCCGTCTTCGGCCAGGGCGCGGTCGGCCTGAGCGCCGCGGTCGCGGGCCGGCGGCTCGGGGCCGCGCGGGTCATCGCGGTGGAACCGGAGATCAAGCGGCAGCGCCTCGCGCTGCGCTTCGGGGCGGACGTGGTGGTGGACCCGGCCTACGAGGACTCCGCAGAGCGGATCCTGGAGCTGACCGGCGGCGCGGGCGTGGACACCGCGATCGTGGCCACCGGCGCGGCCGGGGCCCGGACGGCCGCCTACCGGGGCATCGGGCGCGGCGGGCGGGTCGCCTTCGCGCAGTGCCGGCCGGCGGCGGGGCGCGGCGGGCACCGGCTGGGGCGGATGCTGCGGCTGATCGGGGACGGGGAGGTGGACCCGGTGGGGATCACCACGCACGAGTTCCCCTTCGCCCGCGTCGAGGAGGCCCACCGGCGCCTCGCGGCCGGCGAGCCCGGCATGATCAAGCCGCTGGTCCTGTTCCCCGCCCCGGCCTGACCGGCCCGGCACCCCCTAGTGCTGTGGCCGGGAAGGTCTGCCGGGTCGCGGCGTCCGGTGCGGTGCATCGCAAGGCGGAGGACCGCGGCTTGTACTGGACGTACTTGCGTGGTCCGACAACGCGGCGAGGTGCCGTGCCTGGGGGCACCTCCCAGCGGTAGCTGGGGGAGCGTCGCGACCCGGTGAACCTTCCCGGTCACAGCACTAGCCCCGCAGCAGGTCCCGGATGCGGACGGTGGTGGCCTCGTCGCGTCCGACGGCGAACGGGAGCGCGTTGTCCCGGTCCACCCGGAAGGGGACCCCGTCGACGGTGCTCTGCGACCCGCCGGCCTCGGCGACCAGCAGCAGGCCGGCCGCGTGGTCCCAGGCCGAGGGCCAGGTGAAGGCCAGGCCGTCCATTTCACCGCGCGCGACCTTCAGGTACTCCAGGCCGGCCGATCCGCAGGGCCTGGCCGCCACGCCGGGCACGTCCAGCCGGCCCAGGGTGCGCTTGTCCTCCTCGGAGGTGTACAGGGGGTGCGCCATCGCGATCCGCAGCTCCGCGCCCGGCTCGGGCGAGCCGCTGCGGATCGGGTCCCCGTTGACGTGGGCGCCCTGCCCGCGCACGGCGGTGGCCAGCTCTTCCAGGGCCGGGGCGAAGGTCCAGGAGGCGAGGATCTCCCCGCGGTGCGCCAGCGCGACCAGGGTGCAGAAGGCCGGGTCACCGGAGACGAACTGCCGGGTGCCGTCGACCGGGTCGACGATCCACACCGGGGCGTCGGCGCGCAGCGCCCCGTACACGGTCGGGTCGGCGTGCACGGCCTCCTCGCCCACCACGGCCGAGCCGGGGAGCAGCCGCTGGAGCGCGGCCGTGAGGTGCTCCTCGGCCTTGCGGTCGGCCACCGTCACCAGGTCGTGCGGTCCGCTCTTCTCGTCGACCTCGTGGTCGGCGAGCTGCCGGAACCTCGGCATGATCTCGATCGCCGCCGCCTTGCGGACGGCCTCTTCCACGTCGGACAGGCCATGGGTAAGGAACTCATCGATCATGCGCCCATCACATCACGCCTCGACGGCAAACCCCACCGACAATCCCCGACGGACGGCTGGACCCCGGGTGTACCCGGGGTGAACCGCCTCGGATCCGCCCACCGGAAGCGCGTGCTTCCCGGTGGGCGGCCGGGTACGGGTGTCAGCCGACGGGGGACGGGTTGCGGGGGTCGGCCGGGCGGGGGACGAAGACCGGGGAGTCGGACTGGTACGGCTGATCGCGGGCCGCTACCGGCTGTTGTCCCGGCTCGGCGAGGGCGGTATGGGCACCGTGTGGCGGGCCCGCGACGAGACGCTGCACCGCGAGGTCGCCGTCAAGGAGGTCCGGGCCCCGGCCCACCTGCGGGCCGGCGACATCGCGCGGATGTACAGCAGGCTGGAGCGAGAGGCCTGGGCGGCGGCCCGGATACCCGACCGCAACGTGGTGACGGTCCACGACGTGGTCATGGAGCACGACCGGCCCTGGATCGTCATGGAACTGGTCCGCGGGCAGTCGCTGGCCGATCTGCTGCTCGCCGAGGCGCCCCTCACCCCGCGCCGCGCCGCGCACATCGGCGCCGAGGTGCTGAGGGCGTTGCGCGCCGCACACGCCGTCGGGGTCGAGCACCGCGACGTGAAGCCGGCGAACGTGCTGCTCGCCGAGGACGGACGGGTGGTGCTCAGCGACTTCGGCATCGCGGTGGTCGAGGGCAGCACCGCGCTGACCATGACCGGCGAGGTGGTCGGCTCCCCCGAGTACCTGCCGCCGGAGCGGGCCCTGGGCCGCCCCTCGGGCCCCGAGTCGGACCTGTGGTCCCTCGGGGTGCTGCTGTACGCGGCCGTGGAGGGGATCTCCCCGTTCCGGCAGGACACCGCGCTGGGCACCCTGCGGGCCGTCGTGGACGAGGAACCGCCGGTGCCGACCCGGGCCGGCTCGCTGGCCCCGGTCATCGCCGGGCTGCTCCGCAAGGAGCCGGCCGAGCGGACCCCGGCCGCCGAAGCCGCGGCGGCCCTGCGGGGCATCGCCCACGAACCGGACGCCACGACGACCGCCGCCCGCGTCCTGCCGACGCCCGCGGAGCCCGCCACGGCCGCCGCGCCCGTACCCGCGCCCGTACCCGCGCCCGCTCCCGCTCCGGAACCGGCCCCCACCGCGACGCCCGCCGCCACGACGGCGCAGCACACGGCGACGGCGACCGCCCCGCCCGCGGAGCCCGAGCTCACGACTCCCGCGGCCCCGCCCCGCAAGCGCCGTACGGCGGCCTTCGCCGCGGCCGGCGCCGCCGTCTGCCTGCTGGTCGCCGCCGGGGTCGCCTACTCCCTGGCCGGCAACGACGAGGACTCCGGCGCGGGTTCGGGCGGGGTACGGATGTCCGTGGCGGGCGAGAACACCACCTACACCGGCAGCTGCCCGACCCCCGAGAGCAAGGCCCCCGCGTTCACCGCGACCTTCACCGCCTCCGAGCCCACCCTGATCTCCTACCGCTGGGTGTCCGGCGACGGCTCGGTGGTGGATCCGCACTGGCGCACCATGTCCATCGGGGACAAGGCCGACCCCACCGGGCACGACACCGTGCGGCTGACGACGTACGCGAAGGCCGGCACCCTGACCACCGGGATGGCGGTGGAACTCCAGAGCCCCACCCGCACCATCTCCAACCCGGTCCCCTTCTCCATCACCTGCACCGGCTGATCCCGGCTGATCCCGGCCGGTCCCAGCCGTCAGCCGTTGACCGCCGGGATCACGTGCTCCCCGTACGCGTCGATCACGGCCTCCTTCGCGTCGTGCATGTCGTAGACGGCGAACTGGTCGACGCCGAGGTCGCGCAGCGCCCGCAGCTTCTCGACGTGGGCCTCGGCCGGGCCCAGCAGGCAGAAGCGGTCGACGATCTCGTCGGGCACGAAGTCCGCCGACGGGTTCCCGGCGCGCCCGTGGTGGCTGTAGTCGTAGCCGTGGCGGGACTTGATGTACTCGGTCAGCTCCTCCGGAACCATCGAGGAGTGCTCCCCGTAGCGGGAGACCAGGTCGGCGACGTGGTTGCCGACCATCCCGCCGAACCACCGGCACTGGTCGCGGGCGTGGGCGAGGTCGTCGCCCACGTACGCCGGGGCCGCCACGCAGATCGTGATCTCCGCCGGGTCCCGGCCGGCCTCCACGGCGGCCTGGCGGACCGACTTGACCATCCACTCGGTGAGGTAGGGGTCGGCGAGCTGGAGGATGAACCCGTCGGCCTTCTGCCCGGCCAGGGCCAGCGCCTTCGGCCCGTACGCGGCCATCCAGACGGGCAGTTTCCCGTCCTTGATCCACGGGATCCGCAGCGGGTTGCCGTCCACCCGCGCCTCGCGGCCCTCGGCGAGGTCGCGGATCACGTCGATGGCCTCGCCGAGCCGGGCCAGGGTGTTGGGCGCGCGCCCGGCGACCCGCATCGCCGAGTCCCCGCGGCCGATCCCGCACACGGTGCGGTTGCCGTACATGTCGTTGAGCGTGGCGAAGGTGGAGGCTGTGACCTCCCAGGTGCGGGTGCCCGGGTTGGTGACCATCGGGCCGACGTGCAGCTCCTGGGTGTGCTCCAGGATCTGGCTGTAGATGACGAACGGCTCCTGCCACAGCACGGCGGAGTCGAAGGTCCAGCCGTAGCGGAAGCCGTTGCGCTCGGCACGGCGCATGAGGCTGACGACCTGTGAGGCGGGCGGGTCGGTTTGCAGGACGAGGCCGAAGTCCATACGGGCGGCTCCTTACGGGCTTACAGGTACTGGCAGGTGGAGCGGGGGATGAAGACGCCGTGTCCGGGCCGGCCGGCGTACTCGCGCCGGTCGATGACGAGTTCGCCGCGCGAGAGCACGGTGTCGACGCGTCCGGTGATCCGCCTGCCCTCGTACGCCGAGTAGTCCACGTTCATGTGGTGGGTCTCGGCGGAGATGACCTGCTCGGCGTGCGGATCGTAGAGGACGATGTCGGCGTCTGAGCCCGGCGCGATGGTGCCCTTCTGCGGGTACAGGCCGAACATCCGGGCCGGGGTCGCGCAGGCGATCTCGATCCAGCGGCGGCGGCTGATGTGCCCGTCCAGGACGGCCTGGTGGAGCAGGTCCATCCGGTTCTCCACCCCCGGCAGCCCGTTGGGGATCTTGGAGAAGTCCCCGCGGCCGAGCTCCTTCTGGCCCCGGAAGCAGAAGGGGCAGTGGTCGGTGGAGACCACCTGGAGGTCGTTGGTCCGCAGCCCCCGCCACAGCGCCGCCTGGTGCTCGCGCGGCCTCAGCGGGGTGGAGCAGACGTACTTGGCGCCCTGGAAGTCGGGCTCGGCGAGGTTGTCGGTGGACAGGAAGAGGTACTGCGGGCAGGTCTCCCCGAAGACGGGCAGGCCCTTGTCGCGGGCCGCGGCCAGCTCGGCGACCGCCTCCTCCGCGGAGACGTGGACCACGTACAGCGGGGAGCCCGCGACCCGGGCGAGCTGGATGGCCCGGTGGGTGGCCTCGGCCTCGAGGAGCACCTTGCGGACCTCGCCGTGGTGGCGGGGGTCGGTCTCGCCGCGGGCCAGGGCCTGTTCGACGAGGACGTCGATGGCGATGCCGTTCTCGGCGTGCATCATGATCAGCCCGCCGTTGCCGGAGGCCCGCTGCATGGCCCGCAGGATCTGCCCGTCGTCGCTGTAGAAGACGCCCGGGTAGGCCATGAACAGCTTGAAGGAGGTGACCCCCTCCCCGACCAGCAGGTCCATCTCCTTGAGGGTGCCCTCGTTGACGTCCGAGAGGATCATGTGGAAGGCGTAGTCGATGGCGCAGTTGCCGTCGGCCTTGGCGTACCAGGTGTCGAGGCCCTCGCGCAGGGCGTGGCCCACGCTCTGCACGGCGAAGTCGACGATGGTGGTGGTGCCGCCCCAGGCGGCGGCCCGGGTCCCGGTCTCGAAGGTGTCCGAGGCCGAGGTGCCGCCGAAGGGGAGCTCCATGTGGGTGTGCGCGTCGACCCCGCCCGGGATCACGTACTTCCCGCTCGCGTCGATCGTACGGTCGGCCGTCCAGGCCGCGGCGGCCGCCGAGCCGTGCGCGGCGAGGGCCGCCACCCGGCCGTCCTCGATCAGGACGTCCGCGTGCAGTTCGTCGGCGGCGGTGACGACCAGGCCGCCGCTGATCAGGGTGCGGATGCTCATGTACGTCCCCCTACTGGATGGTGCGCAAAGCCTGTTCGAGGATCTCGGCGCCCTCTTCCGCCTCGGCGACGGTGAGGGAGAGCGGCGGCGCGATGCGCAGCACGCTGGTGTTGTGGCCGCCGCCCTTGCCGATCAGCAGGCCGCCCGCGCGGGCGGCCTCCAGGACGGCGGCGGCCGCGTCCGGGTCGGCCTGGTCGGTGCCGGGCCTGGTCAGTTCCAGTCCGGCCATCAGGCCCCGGCCGCGGACTTCCCGTACGGCGGGCACGTGGGCGGCGACGGCGCGCAGCCGCTCCAGGAGGAGGCCGCCGACGCGGCGGGCGTTGCCCTGGAGGTCGTGCTCCAGCAGGTACGTGAGGTTGGCGAGGCCGGCCGCCATGGTGACCGGGGAACCGCCGAAGGTGGAGATGGAGTTGGAGTCGAGGCAGTTCATCACCTCGGCCCGGGCCACGACCCCGCCCACCGACATGCCGTTGCCGATGCCCTTGGCGAAGGTGAGGATGTCCGGCGGGCCGTTCTGGGCGTGGGCCTGCCAGCCCCAGAAGTGCTCGCCGGTGCGGCCCCAGCCGGTCTGCACCTCGTCGCTGATCCACAGGATGCCGTGCCGGTCCAGGACCTCGCGGAAGGCCCCGTACAGGCCGTCGGGCGGGGAGGTGAACCCGCCGACGCCCTGGATCGGCTCGGCGATGAGCGCGGCCACTCCCCCGCGGGCCTGGCCGAGGACGTCCTCGAGGTCGGCGACGGCCGCGGCGGTGAAGGCGGTGTCGTCGAGGTGCGCGAAGGGGCCTCGGGTGCGGACGGCGCCGTGGACGTAGTACGTCTGGAGCGGCGAGAGGCTGGTCGGGGACCAGCCCCGGTTGCCGGTGATCGAGACGGTGGAGAAGGACCGGCCGTGGTAGCTGTTGCGCATCGCCAGGATCTGGTTGGAGCGGCGGTACGTCGTCGCGAGCAGCAGCGCGGTGTCGTTGGCCTCGGTGCCCGAGGTGGTGAAGAAGACCCGGGCGTCGGGGATGCCGGAGAGGGCGGCGACCCGTTCGGCCAGCTCGATCATCGGGCGGTTCAGGTACAGGGTGGACGAGTGGATGATCCGGCCGGCCTGTTCGGAGACGGCCTTGGTCACCTCGGGCAGCGCGTGGGCGGTCATCGTGGTGAGGATGCCGCCGAAGAAGTCGAGGTAGCGGTTGCCGTCGGCGTCCCAGACGTGGCGGCCCTCGCCGTGGGTGAGTTCGACGGGGCGGTCGTAGTAGAGCGCGAGCCAGTCGGGCAGGACGGCGGCGTGGCGGCTGTGCAGGGGCATCGGGTTGGTCACGGCTGTACGAGCCCTCCGTAGGCGTCGGGGCGGCGGTCGCGGTAGAAGGCCCACTGGTCGCGGACCTCCTTGATCAGGTCGAGGTCGAGGTCGCGGACGAGGAGTTCCTCCTCCTTGTCGCTGGCGACCTCTCCGACGAACCGGCCTCTGGGGTCCACGAAGTAGCTGGTGCCGTAGAAGTCGTTGTCGCCGTACTCCTCCTGGCCGACGCGGTTGATCGCGGCGATGAAGTACTCGTTGGCGACGGCCGCGGCGGGCTGCTCCAGCTGCCACAGGTAGGCGGACAGGCCGCGGTGGGTGGCGGACGGGTTGTAGACCAGCTGGGCTCCGGCCAGGCCCAGCTGGCGCCAGCCCTCCGGGAAGTGCCGGTCGTAGCAGATGTACACCCCGACCTTGCCGACGGCGGTGTCGAAGACCGGCCAGCCGAGGTTGCCCGGGCGGAAGTAGTACTTCTCCCAGAAGCCCTTGACCTGCGGGATGTGGTGTTTGCGGTACTTGCCGAGGTAGCTGCCGTCGGCGTCGATGACGGCGGCGGTGTTGTAGTAGAAGCCGGCGCTCTCCAGCTCGAAGACCGGGACGACGATGACCATGCCGGTCTCACGGGCGAGGTCCTGCATACGGCGGACGGTCGGGCCGTCCGGGACGGCCTCGGCCCAGCGGTAGTGCTCGGGCTCCTGGACCTGGCAGAAGTAGGGGGCGTTGAACACCTCCTGGAAACCGATGATCTTCGCTCCCTGGGCAGCCGCCCGCCGGGCGTGCTCCTCGTGTTTGGCGATCATCGATTCGGTGTCTCCGGTCCAGGTGGCCTGGACCAGCGCGGCGCGGACGACTTGGGCCATGAGCTGCTCCTCGCGACGGGAACGCCGGGTTCTACGCACGTAGACGGTGTCCGTAGGGAGTAGAACGTAGGCCTCGTCACAGCGCGGGGCAAGACCGCGTTGCCCGGTTGGAGTAGTCGATCAAGTTACGTCGCCCCGCGGTCGTTTGCGGTCAGGCGGCGGGCGGTTTACGCCGTGGCGATGCCGGCCACGCGGAGGGCGTGGACCAGGTCCCGGCGATGGGTCGCGGAGGTCTCAGCGGCGGCCCGGAGCAGCCGCGGGGCGAACCACTGCGGGTCCCGGCGGGCCAGGGCGGCCGCCTCCTCCGCGGTGCGGACCCGGACGAAGGCGCCGAGCAGCGTGTCGGCCTCGCGGGTCCGGCCGGAGGCGCCGAGGGCGAGCGCCGCGTCGGCGATCTCAGCGGTGGGGCGGGCCACGCCCTGGCGCAGCAGGCGGTCGCAGTCGGCCTCGCGGCCGGACTCGCCGAGGGCGGCGGCGGCCGCGGCGAGCCGCTCGGGCGGCAGCGAGGCCGCCTCCCAGAGCAGGGTGGCCCAGTCGGCCGCGAGCCCGGCGCGGGCCAGCTGGTCGGCGAGGCCGGGCAGCCGGTCCGCGGGCCAGGCGGCGATCTCGCAGAGCAGCGCGTGGGCCTCGCCGCCGCGGCCCTGCGCGCGCAGCGCGGTCAACTCCCCGACGACGGCCCGCGCGTCTCCCGCCGGGGGCGGAGCCGCCGGCGAGTCGGCGGCCGGGGCCGCACCGGGCGGGGCTGATGCCTCGGGCTCCGCCACTCCCCGCCCGAACCGGGCCCCGCGCGGCGCGGGCACGGCGTGGTCCGCCGCCCCGTCCTGCCCGCCGCCGACGGGCTGCCCGGGCGGCGGCGCGAAGCCCTGCGCCCCGGAGCCCGGCGTCCCCGCGTACCGCGCACCCCCGGCCCGCCGCCCCCGCAGCCACCGCCCCCCGGGCCCCTGCCCGGCAGCCCCGCGCACGGCCTCGCCCCCATCGGACACCGGAGCTTCGGCGTGCGGCCAGGCGAGCGGCTCAGGAGCGAGGGCGGTCGCGGCCCGGGCCTGCCCGGACCCCGGAGCCTCGGCGGGCGGCCAGACCGGGGCCTCCGCGGACGCGGACACCGGGGCTTCGGCGTGCGGCCAGGCGGAGGCGCGGTGGGGCGGTGGCTGCGGCGGGGCGGGGTGCTGCTGAGCCTCGGTGGTGGGCCAGGGGTGGGGTTCGGGGGGTGTGGTGCGCTGGCGGGGGACTCCGGGGAGGGGGGAGCTCGTCGGGGCCGGGGTGGGGGCGTGGGCGTGGGCTGCCAGGCGTGTCGCGAGGTCCGTGTGGCGGGCCGTGGCGCGGGCCGCGTCGTCGTGGGTCCAGGAGAGCTCCCGGGCGAGTGCGTCCGCCTCCACCGGGCCGGCGGCCGCGCCGAGCCGGGCGGTCAGGTTCCGCACGGCCGCCTGCGCCGCGGCCCGCTGGGCGAGCGCCGCCGCGTGCTCGGTCCGCAGCCGCTCCGCGCCCCCCGGCAGCCCGTCCCACGCGGCGACCGCCGAGGCCCGCAGCCGGGCCGCGTACGCGCTCTCCCGTGCCGCGAGCTCCTCGCCCCGCGCCGCCGCCAGATCCCGCAGGAGCGACTCGACCACGTCCCACGGGGGTATCGCGGCCCCGTCGAGACAGGCCCGCACGCCGTCCGGATCCCGGCGCAGGAACTCCCCGTACCAGCCTGCCCCGGGATCCAGCCTCTGGGTCAACCCCCGTAGGTACTCGGCGAATTGACCGATCTCCAGCGAAGTCGCGGTCTCCATGACCGCATTGGATCCCATCCGTGTTACGGGCGGGCTACGGGCACCTCAAAGCTTGACGGCGATCGCGGTGTGCGGCCGGCGCCCCCGCCGCGCCAGCATCGCCGGAACATCCACCGTCCAGAACTGCCAGGTGTACTTGCGCATCATGAGCCCGCGCACCCGCTTCAGGCCCGCCTCGTCGAGCAGCCTGGCCTCGCCCTCCCGCACGGGCGCCCCTTCCGCCACGCGTCCGCGCACGTCGCACGGGGTGACGGTGACGCGCCCGTCGTTGCGGATCCGCTTGACCTTCCACGACTCGCTGCGCGTCCACACGTACAGCTCCGCGCCGTCGGCCACCGCCCACACCGGCGTCGCCACGGGCGTGCCGTCCTTCCGGAAGGTGGTGAGACTGACGTAGCGCGCCTTGCCCAGCTCTGCGAGATCCATGCCGGAACCCTAGGCGGTCCCCACCCGCGGCCGCCCACCGCCCACCGGCTACCGGCCGCGCGCGCTCGCGCCCGGCTTGGCCGACGGCGAGGCCCGGCCGTCCCGGCCGTCGGGCGCGGCGCAGGCCGCCATCAGCAGGCCCCCCGCGAGGAGCGCGCCGAGGAGTCCGAAACCGAGTCGTTTGGATGCGTTCGTGGCTGACACGCCCTCACGCTTGCCCCGCGCCCCGGCGGCCCCACCGCCGATTGGGCCGTTCGGCCTCGGGACACTCCCTTCAGGCGGGTGTTCTCAGGCCGGTACGGCCACGGCCGCGGGCACCGGCGCGCAGCGGCGCAGCACCTCGTCGAGGGAGAGCCCGAGCACCTCGGCGAGGGCCGCCACCGTGAAGAAGGCGGGGGTCGGCGCGCGGCCGGTCTCGATCTTGCGGAGGGTTTCGGCCGAGAGCCCGGCTCCGGCCGCGATCTCGACCATGCTGCGCGTGCCGCGCGCCTCGCGCAGCAGTGCGCCCAGGCGCTCGCCGCGCTCGCGCTCTTCGGGGGTCAGGGGGGTGCGGACCATGCCTTCATCCTACCCCGCCCGCCAATAAGTATCCCGTTACAGTTATACCGGTATAGTTATTGGCATGGTGGAACTCAAGACGGACAAGTCGATCGACGAGATGCGTGCCGCCGGCCGCGTCGTCGCCCATGCCCTCGCGGCCGTACGGGAGACCGCGCGGGTCGGACTCTCCCTGCGGGACCTGGACGAGGTGGCCCGCGGCGTACTCCGGGAGGCGGGCGCGGCCTCCCCCTTCCTCGGCTACCGGCCGAAGTTCGCTCCGGTGCCCTTCCCCGCCGTGATCTGCGCCTCGGTCAACGACGCCATCGTGCACGGCATCCCCGGCTCCTACCGGCTGCGCGACGGCGACCTGGTCAGCATCGACTGCGGGGCCCGGCTCGGCGGCTGGGTCGGCGACGCGGCGGTCACCTTCACCGTGGGCCGGCCCCGCCCCGCCGACCTGCGGCTCATCGAGACGGCCGAGGCGGCGCTCGCCGCGGGCATCGCGGCGGCCGTGCCCGGCAACCGGATCGGCGACATCGCCCACGCGGTGGGCACGGTCTGCCGCGCCGCCGGCTACGGCATCCCGGACGGCTTCGGCGGCCACGGCGTGGGCCGCCGCATGCACGAGGACCCGGGCGTGCCCAACGAGGGCCCGCCGGGACGCGGGATGAAACTGCGCCCCGGCATGGTCCTCGCGATCGAGCCGATGCTGACCGCGGGCGGTACCGACGACTACACGTGCGACGGGGACGGCTGGACCCTGCGCACCGCCGACGGCAGCCGCGCCGCGCACGCGGAGCACACGGTCGCGATCACCGCCGGCGGACCGAGGATCCTCACCGCACCCTGAGCGGGCCCTCGAACCGGCCCGGGGCGCTCCTACCGCACAGCGCGCCGCTACGGCTTGCCGTGCGGGTGGACGACCATCGCCGAGCCGCCGCCCCGGCGGCTCGTCTCGGCCGCCGCCAGCCATCGTCCGTCCGGCAGCCGCTGCACTCCGGTCGCGGCCCCGATCTCCGGGTTCTGCCGGAAGCCCTGGCCGAGTGCTTCCAGCTCCGCGCGCAGCGGGCTGTTCCACAGTCCCGGCTCCAGCTCGGTGGTGGTCTGGTTGCGCTGGCTGGCCCGGGGCGCGGCGATCGCGTCGACCAGCGGCAGGCCCCGGTCCAGGTGGCCGGTCAGGGTCTGCAGGACGGTGGTGATGATGGTGGCGCCGCCCGGGGAGCCCAGCGCGAGCACCGGCCGGCCGTGTTCGAGCACGATCGTCGGCGACATGGAGGACCGCGGCCGCTTGCCGGGACCGGGCAGGTTCGGGTCGGGGACGCCGGGCGCGGCCGGGGCGAAGGAGAAGTCGGTCAGTTCGTTGTTGAGCAGGAAGCCGCGGCCCGGGACGGTGATCGCGCTGCCGCCGGTGGACTCGATGGTCAGGGTGTAGGACACCACGTTGCCCCAGCGGTCGGCGACCGTCAGGTGGGTGGTGTTCTCCCCCTCGTACGTGGTCGGCGCCGCCTGCCCAGTGGTGGCGCACGGCACGGGATCGCGCGGGTCCCCGGGGGCCAGCGGGCTGGTCAGCGCCCGGTCGGACTTGATCAGGCAGGCGCGCGAGTCCGCGAACCGCTGCGAGAGCAGCTCCCTCGTCGGCACGTCCTCGGCGGCCGGGTCCCCGACCCAGCGGCCCCGGTCGGCGAAGGAGATCCGGGAGGCCTCGATGAAGCGGTGCAGGTACTGGGCCTCGGACAGCCGCGCGAGGTCGGTGCGCTCCAGGATGTTGAGCGCCTCGCCGACGGTGGTGCCGCCGGAGGACGAGGGGGCCATGCTGTAGACGTCCAGGCCCCGGTAGCCCACCCGGGTCGGGTCCTGCCGCTTGGTTCCGTACGCACGCAGGTCCGCGGCGGTCAGGTCGCCGGAGCGGACGTTGCGGGTGGCCGCGGGGTCCACCGGGGGCTTGCGGACGGTCCGTACGATGTCCTCGGCGATCGGCCCCCGGTAGAGCGCGCCGGTGCCCTTGCGGGCGAGTTCCGCGTAGGTGGCGGCCAGGTCCGGGTTCTTGAAGGTGGAGCCGACCACCGGCAGGACGCCGCCGGGCAGGAACAGCTTCCGGGTGTCCGGGAAGTCCCGGAACCGGGCCTCGTTGGCCTCGGTCTGGGCGCGGAAGGTGGCGTCGACCGTGAAGCCGTCGCGGGCCAGTTTCTCGGCGGGCTTCAGCAGTTGGCGCAGCGGGCGGGTGCCCCAGGAGTCGAGGGCGCTCTTCCAGGTGGCCGGGGTGCCGGGCACACCGACCCCGCGGCCGCTGGTCTGGCCCTCGGCGAAGGGGATCGGCTGACCGTTCTCCAGGAACAGCTCGGCGGTGGCCGTGGCGGGCGCGGTCTCGCGGCCGTCGATGGTGTGCACGCGGCGGGACGCGGCGTCGTAGTAGACGAAGTAGCCGCCTCCGCCGATGCCCGCCGAGTAGGGCTCGGTGACCCCGAGCGCCGCGGCGGTCGCGACGGCCGCGTCCACGGCGTTGCCGCCGGAGCGCAGCACGGCGATCCCGGCCGCAGAGGCGTCGGCGTCGACACTGGCGACGGCCCCGCCGTAGCCGGCGGCCACGGGCACCTTGGGCGGGGTGCCGGTGCCCGGCGGGGCGGCCGCCCCGGTGGAGACGAGTGCGGCTACGAGGGCCAGGAGCGGTAACGGGCGGGCGGCGAGACGGTGCATCCGAACCTCCATCGGCAGCGTGCGCCGAGCCTATCGGCCGCGCTGTCGCCCCGTCAGGGCATCGGGCCGCGGCGGGCCCTGCGCGGCGGCGGGCACCGGCCGGTGAAGCCGGGGACCGGATGCCCTAGTGCTGTGGCCGGGAAGGTTTGCCGGGTCGCGGCGTCCGGTGCGGTGCATCGCAAGGCGGAGGGCCGCGGCTTGTACTGGACGTACTTGCGTGGTCCGACAACGCGGCGAGGTGCCGTGCCGGGCGTCGCGACCCGGTGAACCTTTCCGGTCACAGCACTAGGCGCCGAGGTGGGGCAACGGACCCGCCGGGTACGGGGTTTCCACGGGCAGCAGGGCCCGTGCCGCCGGCTCCTCGCCGGAGCGGAGCAGGGCGCGGATCTCCCGGGCCAGCGGGGTGACGTCGCGGACGGCGACCGTCCACTCGTCGGCGTAGGCGCGGGAGGCGGGGCCGGACAGGCCCAGCTGGAGCGAGCGGTAGGGCAGCGGGTTCAGGTGCAGGTCGCGCTCCGGGTCCCACTGGACCCGGGCCGAGGTCTCGCGCAGCGACCGCTGCCAGGTCGCGCGGTCCGCGTGCGTGCCGGGCTCGTAGTGGGACAGGCAGGCACCGCGCAGCGCCTCGTCGAAGCCGGACCGGGTGATCTCGATCGCCAGCACCGTCTCCTGATCGGCCTTCGTGGCCCAGCCGCAGCGGTACATCATCCACAGGAACGACGGCTTGATCCACGTCATCCGCTCCCGCTTCCAGGCGGGCGGGAAGCGGCCGTCGCGGGCGGCGGGCAGGCCGAGGGCCGGGGCGTAGGCCTGGTAGACGGTGATCGTGGTGGCGGTGTGGGCCGCGCGGATCGCACGCGGCGCGACGGTGTTCATGGGAGCAGCCTGGCCGGGCGCGGGCCCGGGGGCCAACGGTTTTCGGGGCCGGTGCGGCGCCGTCGCGGGGGCGCTGCCCCCGGGCCCCCGCGCCTCAAACGCCGGCGGGGCTGGATGTGCCGGGGCTTGCTACACCTGATCTTCCGCCAGTTCGGCTACGCCCGTGATGCGGTGGAGGGCGTAGGTGCGGACCTCGTCCGAGGTGTGGTCGTAGCCGGTGACGAAGCCGCCCTCCACGCGGACCGGGGCGATGACGCGCTGGCTTGCCGCGCCCTCCGCGTTCACGTAGCCGATCCACACCGCCGACCCCGTCAGCGCGGCCGCCTGGACCGTCGCGAGGGTCTCCGCCGCGCTCGTGCGCGGGAGTTCGCCGGCGACGACCGACGCCGAGGCCGGTTCCTTGCGCACCGCCGTCGCCGCCACGTCGCCCGCGCGGATCGCCCGTACCGCCGCCCCCAGCAGGGTGTCGTCCGGTACCGGCGGCCCGTCCGGCACCGGTACGGGGGCCGAGCGCGCCGGGGTGCGGCGGGCGTCGGCCCGGGACACCAGCACGTCACCGGTCAGGGACTCCGCGGCCGGCGCGTACCCCATCGACCGCAACCCCTCCAGCAGCGTGGTGGGTTCGGCCTGCGCGGCCAGCACCGTGGGGGCGAGGCGGCGCAGGCCCAGCCCCGCCGAGCGCTTGTCGGCCAGGATCTCGCCGAGCATCGCGTCGTCGTCGCAGCGCACGTACGAGGACGCCGCGCCGACCCGCAGGTGGCCGTGGCGCCGGGCCACGTCGTCGATGAGGTAGGTCAGGGGCTGCGGGACGGGGGTGCGGCTGTGTTCCTTGAGGAAGGCGTGCAGGTCGGCGGCGGCGTGCCCGGCGTCCAGGGCCCGGCGCACCGAGCCGGGCGTGAACCGGTACACCGTCGCCCCGCCCTTGGACTCCACGTCCGCGAGCACCGCCAGGGTGTCGCCGAGCGGGCGGCGCAGCGGGCCGGGGGCCACCGCCGTCAGGTCGGCCTGGAGCAGGACGTGGTCCACCGGCTCGGGCAGCAGCGGGGCCAGCAGCGGCGCCGGGTCGCGGTGCTCCAGCAGGGCCCGGCCGAACGCGCTGAGCGCGCCCCGGCCGGTGACGCCCAGCACCTCGGCCTCGGTCAGCGTCCCGTGCGCGAGGCGGGCGCGCAGGTCGCTCGTACCGCGTACGGGACGCTCCCACGCGAGGCGGTCCAGCAGGGCCTCGGGGGCCGGTGAACCGCCCTCGGGCAGTGCGGCGAGCAGTTCGAGGACGCGGCGGCGCACCTCGGGGGCGGCGGAGCGGTCCAGGTCGGGGCCGAGCGTGGACAGGGTGCGGCCCTTGCCGTCCTGCTCGCCGACCAGGCCGGAGGTCCGGGTGGCCGGCAGCCAGGCGGCGGCGAGCACCGACCAGCGCTCGGGGGGCGGCAGTTCGCACCAGTCGTCGAAGGCGGGGGTGGGCGCGTAGCGTTCGTCGGCCTCCCCGTCGCCGGCCAGCAGACCGGCCGCGTAGGCGAGTTCGATCCAGAACGCCGCCGCGGGCTCGGTGGCGTCCAGCAGGGCCGCGGCCCGCTTCAGGTCCCGTACGGCGAGCCCGCCCGCGCGCAGCACCAGCGGACCGGCGTGCTCCCAGGACTTCACCAGCTCCTCGACGGTGGACAGCGCGGCCAGCGCCTGACCGGCGGCGTTCGCGTCCACAAGCTGTGGACGGTGCTCGCGGTGCGCGGGCACCGGCGGAGCCGTCGGCGCGGTGTCCCGGTGCGCGAGGCCGCCGCGCAGGTGCAGCGCCACCTCGCGCGGCAGGACCACGGTCCGCGCGGAGGCGGGCAGCAGCAGTCCGCGGTCGCGCAGCCAGCGCACGGGCGCGGTCGGATTGGGGGTCACCTCGCCGTACGGAGGCCCCCAGACGAGCCGTCCGAGCACCTGGTGCGCCTCCGCCGGGGCCTCGTCCAGCAGCGCCGACATCCGCAGCGGGTCGGTGAACAGCCCGGTCAGCGCCGAGACCGCGGACACCGGATCGTGGGTGGCGGGCAGCCCGAGGGCCGCCACGATCTCCTGGATCCGGGTCGGCGACATCCCGGACGTGGCCTCGGCGACGGTCGGGCCGAGACCCGTCGGCGAGGGCCGCTGGGCGGCGGGCGCGAGCAGTTCGCGGGCGGTGCGCACCAGCCGCAGCCGGTCCTCGTCGCCCCACACCAGGGCCTGGTCGCGCAGGGTGGCCAGGGCGCCGGGGAGCGCGGCGCGGGCGCCGTTGTCCTGGCCGGTGGTGCCCTCCTGGCCGGTCAGCAGCGATTCCAGCACCGGGTAGGGGCACGGGTCGGCGGCCACGGCCAGGGCCTCGGCGGTCTGCAGCGCGAACCGGTCCAGCCGCTCCAGCGCCCGCACCACCGAGGCGCGGGTCCCGGCGCGGGTGGCCAGCTGGGTGACGTCGCCGGGCACCGGGCTGAGCAGGTCCGGGCGGGCGTGCAGCAGTGCGGCGAGCGCCGCGTCGTCGCGGGCGCGCAGCGCCTCGGCGAGGGAGCGCGGGGCGCCCGTCGCGGCGCCCCCTGCGGTGCTTGCCTCGGGCACGGTCGTCGCCTCCTGGTCGCGTCGGCCGGTCAGTCGGCCGGTCCCCATCCGGCCAACGGTATCCGCTGAGGGTGCGGCCGCTCCACGGGCGCACGCGCTACCTTCGGGACAGGCTGTAAGGGAGGAGCCGGGCGTGGGGATCGAAAGCGACCAGTTGGTCTACGAATATCTGAGCCGCGTCGGGGACTTGGCGCAGCAGCGGCAGCTGTCCTCCGGGGACCGGATGCGGCTGGTGGCGGGGCTGCGGGACGAGATCGACCGTCGGCGCGCCCGGTACGAGCCGGAGACCCCGGCCGCGGTGCGCGGCATCCTGGACCGGCTCGGCACGCCGGAGGAGGTCCTGGACGGCCACGGCACCGCCGGTACGGGGGCCGCGCCGGTCGCTCCCGCCCCGGCCGTGCCGACGCAGCGGGGGCCGCGTGGCCGGAAACCGCCGTCGCGGCCGCAGCCGAAGCCGAATCCGCGGCCTCAGCCGCAGGCGCAGAACGTGCCGCCGCACCTGGCCGGGCTCGACGAACTCGGCCCCTCGGGCGGGTCGGAGCCCGAGTGGTGGCGGGTCAGCCCGGGCGCGTACGGGGCGGGGCCGCAGGTCGACGGGTTCGCGGGCGGCATCGAGTTCCCGGAGCCCGAGGCGGAGCCGGAGCCGGAGCCGGGGGCCGTTGCGGAGCCGGGTGATCCGGGGGCCGGGGGCGAGGCCGGGGCGCGCGGGTCGGGCGTACGGGGCTTCGTACGGTTCCTGCGCGAGCGGCGGCGGGCGAAGAAGGAGGCGGCGGAGGCGGCTCCCGCCGCGGGTGCCGAGGCCGGGGCCGGCCCCCGTCCCCGGCCGAACGCCTTCCTGCTGCTGGCCGCGGCCGTCCTCCTGGCCGGTGTGGTCACCGGCTACTGGCTGCTGCTCGTCGTGGGCTGGCTGCTCCCGTACGCCTCGCGGGTGCTGGGCCCGGCCGAGCGGAAGTGGGCCGTCTTCGGGCCGCCGGGGGTGGTGGCCGCGGGGGCGGTGGTGTGGCTGTGGGGCCGGATGAACGAGCGCTGGGGCGAAGCCCTGCCGGAGGACCAGCTGAGCGGGGCCCTGCACGGGATGTGGCCGTGGCTCCTGCGGACGGCTGCCGTTGCGTCCATCGCGTACCTGATCTGGCGATCCCGCAGGCGGTAGCCCTGGCCCATCCAGCCCTACGGGTGGCGCACCACATGTGCCATCACGGTGCTCGCCGGCTTCT